>NZ_NRGT01000023.1:0-52772 GCF_002332285.1 Glutamicibacter sp. BW77
CCCTCAATCCTGAAGAGCCCTTTAACCGAAAACTTGTCTTTGCGCCGAAGCGACCTGCGCTTGGCCAGATTCCGCTGCTGGATCATTTGAAAGAAGAGGAATCATCTAAGCAGGTCTTCGGGCTCTACAACGTAGTAGCTATCATGGCCTATCTATTGCGATCGATCGATCCCGAATGCGACTGGTCCGAAAAAATGATCGAGCTGATAAATGGCTTTCCCAGCTCTTCTAGCCTCACCGTTGACAGCCTGGGTATGCCAGCGAATTGGTCTGATTTAGCCATATGGGCGAAGTAGGAAAGCGTGCACTTCTTTTTGTGGTCTGATGTTGCTTAGGATGCGGGGTTTAATTGCCTGTCAGACGTGTTGCAACCGCATCACGCAGTAACGCGACGCAATTGGTTTGCTGAGGGTATAGCCGGCAGCGTGGCTTACGCGGGTCGAATGTCTCTTTGTTTGCTTACTATGGTTCTGCTCTGGTTTTGAAGTTTGATGTGTAGTTTCTTCGGGAAGACTGCAAAGCGCCATATGAATCGATCCGTTTGGCGGCTCAAGTATCCGATAGATGCGAATGGTCAGGCGACCAATATGGGCGCCTGACCATTCGATTGGGTTTTCCGCAAGGACGAGTGAGGTGAAACGCTCGGTCCGAACCGTGCGGGGTCCCGTCGCGGGTCTGAAGTTTGTATGGATTCAGGATAACAAGCAGATCGCAATAGTCGTGAAGTTATCAACCTTCAATAATGAGAAAAGGGAACTGGGCTGAAAAGAGGTTTCTAAACTTCATTCGCTCAGTTCAAAGGGATTAGCTTCAGCGCGCTGCTCTAAGCCATTTTCCCCATGTTTCGGCTCAACTTGCTGGTTAGGCTTGTTTGGACCGCCCCCATGTTCGGCATCGCACGAGCGTTGATATTGTAGGTTCTCCTTGTAGCTTGGTCAGAGGGTCAGCGGGAATCGGTGTTTTGTTCGATGAGCTGAACAAGGCGAGAGACATAGTTTTGAAGAAATTCCACTGTGGATTCTTGGTTCACATGGCCGTCTGCATCGAGAAGCGTGGGTGACTGGGAAAGAAAGACTTCTGGTTGGCCGGGAGTGGGCATGTTGAAATATGAAAGGGCCAGCCTAAGGTTCTTCTGCGAGCTGTACCCGCCCATACGCCCAACGGAGTGACTGACGATTCCCGCGGGAAGGTTTTCCCAAGCGACATCGCTGTTGGGTTTGGAACCGATGTCTATGGCATTTTTCAGGCAGGAGGGGATGGTGCGGTTGTTCTCGGGCGTGACAAAAAATATCCCGTCGGAGGATTTGATGATCTTGCGGAACAGCGCGTATTCAGGCGGGGTCGGTTTGTCGCTGACCTGGGGGTCATCGTAGTCGAAATCGTAGAGAGGTAGATTCCTGATCTCGACGATGCGTGCGTTGTAGCCTTCAGGGAAATAGTCGATAAGATTGTGGGCGATTTTTCGTGCGTAGGATCCTCGACGCAGACTGCCGACGAGGACGGAGACGTTCTTATTCAAGGGACAATGCTCTTTCTAGGATCGAGTATGTGGGAATGAGGATTGGGTTAGAAATCCCAGTCGTCGTCGCTGGTGTCTTCGGCCTTGCCGATGATGTAGGAAGAGCCGGACCCGGAAAAGAAGTCATGATTTTCATCCGCTCCTGGTGCGAGGGCAGCGAGGATCTCGGGGTTGACGTTTGTTTCTTCAGGTGTGAAGCGGGCGGGATAGCCGAGATTCATGAGCGCTTTGTTTGCGTTGTAGCGGACGAAGACGGCTACGTCGTCCATGAGCCCGAGCGGTTCGTAAAGCTCACCGGAGTACTGCAATTCGAGTTCATAGAGTTCGTCGAGGAGTGCATAGGTAAATTCGCGCATGTTTTCCTGCGTGGCAGGGGACTGGGTTTCGAGGCCGCGCTGGTACTTGTATCCGGAGTAGTAGCCGTGCACAGCCTTGTCGCGCAAGATCAGCCGGATCATGTCCGCGGTGTTTGTGAGTGTCGCGTGGACGGAGAAGTGCAACGGCAGATAGAACCCTGCATACAGGAGCAACGAGGAGAGCAGCGTTGAGGAGACTTTGCGCTTAAGCGGGTCATCCCCGTAATAGTGGGTAAGTACCTTTTTGCACCGTTCCTGGAGTAGGTCGTTGGCAATGGCCCATCGGTAAGCGCTGTCAATCTCAGGCGTCGAGGTGAGGGTGGAGAAAACGGAGGAGTAGGAACGGGCGTGCACTGCTTGCATGAATGCGATGTTGGTGTAGACGGCCTCTTCGTGTTCCGTCCGGGCATCTTGGATCTGGCAGATCTCCCCAACGGTGGCTTGGACTGTGTCGAGCGCTGTGAGCCCGGTGAATACTCGCATGGTCAGTGTGCGTTCTTCCTGGGTGAGCTTTTGCCAGGCAGGAAGATCGTTGGAGAGCGGGACTTTTTCGGGGAGCCAAAAGTTGGCGGTGAGGCGGTTCCAAACTTCAAGGTCTTTGTCATCGCCGACACGGTTCCAGTTGATAGGACGTATGCGGGCATCCGGGGCATGCCGGTAGCCCGGCGGGGTCACAGAGATTTCGGTGATTGGTTGAAGAGTGTTGCTGGAATTCATGGGGGTTCCTTCTGGCAGATCAGAGTTTCAACGTTAAAGTGCGCATGAGACGCAGTTTTCGATTTCGGTGCCTTCGAGGGCGGGTTGACGCAGGCGGATGTAGTAGAGGGTTTTGATTCCGGCACGCCAGGCGTAGATCTGCGCTTTGTTGATGTCCCGGGTGGTGGCGCTGTCGCGGAAGAATAACGTGAGTGAGAGGCCTTGGTCGACGTGGCGGGTGGCGGCGGCGTAGGTGTCGATGATCTTTTCGTAGCCGAGCTCGTACGCGTCCTCGAAAAATTCGATGTTGTCGTCGGTCATGTGTGGGGCTGGGTAGTAGAGGCGGCCTAGTTTGCCTTCTTTTCGGATTTCGATCTTTGCCGCTATTGGATGGATTGATGCGGTCGCATTGTTGACATACGAGATTGATCCGGTCGGTGGGATCGCCTGTAAATAGGCGTTGTAAATGCCGTGCGCCATGACTGACTTGCGTAGCGCCTGCCAGTCCTCACGGGTCGGGATCGCGATTCCTACTTGGCTGAACAGTGCAGCGACTCGCTCGGTGGCAGGCAGCCAGTCTCGTGCGATGTACTTATCGAAGTAGGAGCCATCAGCGTAGGTCGAGGTCTCGAACCCATCGAACGCAGTTCCGCGTTCGATGGCGATCTGGTTTGAAGCGCGTAGCGTGTGGTAAGTGACGGTGAGGAAATAGATGTCAGTGAAGTCAACGCCTTCCTCACTGCCATAACGAATGCGCTGTGAGGCGAGGAATCCGTGAAGATTCATCTGTCCGAGTCCAATCGCATGCGAAGCGTTGTTCCCCGCTGCGATCGATGGCACTGCATCGATGTCTGTCTGGTCCGCAACGCTCGTCAGCGCCCGTACGGCGGTCTCGATGGTGGTGCCGAAGTCGGGTGATGCCATCGCGGCGGCGATGTTCAGCGAGCCGAGATTGCATGAGATGTCGTTCCCGATTTTTGTGTAGCCGCCGGCGGCGTTTAGCGTCGAGGGCGTGTTAACCTGGAGGATTTCGCTGCACAGGTTCGACATGTTGATATGCCCCACGAGCGGGTTGGCGCGGTTGACGGTGTCCTCGAAGAGGACGTAGGGGTAGCCGGACTCGAACTGCAGTTCGGCGAGGGTCTTGAAGAACTCGCGGGCGCTGATCGTGGTCTTGCGGATCCGCGGGTTCGTTACAAGGTCATCGTAGTATTCGGTGAGCGGCAGATCTGATAATTGCGTGCCGTACTCTCGCTGCACGTCGTAAGGGCTGAATAGGTGCATGTCCCGGTTGTCCCGGGCCAGTTCGAAGGTCACGTCCGGGATCACAACTCCCAGCGACAGGGTCTTGATCCGGATCTTCTCATCCGCATTCTCGCGCTTCGTGTCGAGGAACCGGAGGATATCCGGGTGGTGTGCGTGAAGGTAGACCGCGCCAGCGCCTTGGCGGGCGCCGAGCTGGTTGGCGTAGGAGAAAGAGTCTTCAAGGATCTTCATGACCGGCACGACCCCGGACGCCTGGTTCTGGATCTGTTTGATCGGCGCACCGGTCTCGCGCAGATTTGTCAACAGCAGTGCAACGCCGCCACCGCGTTTGGACAGCTGCAGCGCCGAGTTCACGCCACGGCCAATGGACTCCAGATTGTCTTCCAGCCGTAATAAGAAGCAGGAGACCAGCTCGCCGCGTTGCGCTTTTCCGGCGTTCAAGAACGTCGGGGTTGCCGGCTGGAAACGTCCCGAGATCATCTCGTCTGCCAAGCTGGTCGTCAGTGTTTCGTTGCCCTGCCCGAGGAATAGCGCGGTAGCGGCAACGCGCTCCCCGAAATCCTCCAAGTACGTGGTCCCGTCGAAAGTGCGTAGGGCGTAGGAAGTGAAGAATTTAAAGGCACCGAGGAAGGTGGCAAAGCGGTGCCCGGCCATCTCCACGCGTTCGTGCAGCGAGGTAACGAAAGCGGGGTCGTAGGCGCGCAGGAACGCTTCCTCGTAGTAATTGTTGTCGATCAGCCATTCCAGCCGCCCCCATACCGAGCCGAACACCTTGGTGTTCGGGATGACGTGCTGGCGGAAGTATGCGCACGCGGCCTCGCGGTCCTTGCTGAACTGGATCGATCCATCGGGGCCGAACAGGTTCAGCTGCGCGTTCAGTGCGTGGTAGTCCTTTCGCGCCCCTATGCCCTCCGGTCGTGTGAGAGCCTGCGGGGAGTCGATGGTAGTGGTCATGCCGTCTTCCTTTCCTCTGTGTGCTGCTGCGCCCAGAAGCGGGGCAGTCCTTCTCTGACGCGTTCGACATCGCGGTCAGTGCCGAGCAATTCGAAGCGGTACAGCTCGGGCACTTGGCACTTGGTCGAGATGATGGGGCCGGCGAGGCAGTAGTGCTCGCCGAAGTTGGTGTTGCCCGCGGTGATGACCCCGCGGATCAGTGCCCGGTTGGCAGGGTCGTTCAGGAACATACCCACCTGCTTCGGCACAGCACCGGCGCGCTCCCCGCCGCCATAGGTCGGCACGATCAGCACGAAAGGCCTAGTTACCCGAATCAGCCCTTCCAGACGGGGTCGCAGCGGGATGCGCACCGCATGCGACTGCAGTCGGTCGACGAAGCGACTGGTGTTCTCCGAGACGCTTGAAAAGTACACGAGATCCGGAGAATCAGAATCTTTGAATTCTCGTACCGCGAGGTCTAAGAATTTATTTCTTTGGGCGGTCACCTTAGTATCTCCTCCTTCACTCAATTGATTTTGGACTGATGCACGCATACAAGCTATATGTTGTGCTCAACCGAACATAGAGGCACAACATGTAGTGTCACCAACCATAACTTCGATGGGCCAAACAAGCAACTTTGACCCATCGAACTATGAGCTCATCTGAGATTTCGTGCCCACTTCTGGATCGGTCACTGCCTTGATTTGCACTCAATGATGAGGAACGGTCAGTGTTGGAGAACGATTGGTCGGGAGAGTTTAGGATCGGCATTAAAGCAGGCAGCCCAAGTACATTTGGAGAGCTCCGTTGCCGTAGCTAGGGCGCGAGGCGTGTCATGGCAAGCCATAGGCAACGCATTCGGTATTACTCGACAGGCGGCATTCAAGCGATTCGGAACCATCTCAACGACAGGCATCGGAGAAGAAACCATGGCTAACCCAATTATTGACCTCACCTCGCGAGCCGAAAATATCTTTGAGCACCTCAGCAAAGGTGACTACGGTTCCGTGAAATCACTGATGACCTTCACCTGTTCCCGCGTCCTGACGAAGAAAAAGGTTATGGATGTCTGGGACCAAGTGGTGGCAGACAGTGGACAGTTCGAATCTTGTTCCAACACCACCATTCAAACTGCCGACGGCACGAATGTTGTTGCACAGAAACTGAACCAGTACCTCGGCGGCGGCCTGACAGGACAAACGCAAATCAATCATGAAGCAGGCGAATGGCTCGGGCGAGTTGCCTACAACGGCGCCGGGAAAGTCACCGGAATTCTCATCGTGCACCCAATGCAGGCAAACAACCTGCCTTTCTAGACAGCTGGGTCCAAGCACGTTCACTGCGCAACTTGGCGACGCCAAAGGCGTGCCTCACTCACTACTCCAATCACAAACAGAGGCTTCCAATGGAAAAGATAGTCAACGCTGCATGCACCCTGCTCACATTCGTAACCTTCTTCGCTGTTTTGGGTGCATGGGAACTCGACGAAGCAGTGCGTTTCATATGGGCCGCCATGTTTGCGGGTGCCTTTGGCTACATCTTCTTCAGGACAAGCAAGAAATCTGAAAATTGAATCACATCAGCTTAAAAATCATTCATCCCCGCTGTGTCTAATGTGGCTATCACTCCGCGTGCCGGTTGATTTCCCGTAGAGCGTTCCCTAAACGGTGCCTCGTAGCGACACAATGCCGCCTGCATACGAAATAAGGCTGATCGCCTCGTGTTAGCCTGAGCACCAAAGTCATTTCATCAGGTCAGTTGAAAGTGGGATCATTTTGTTACCCGCAGCCGTCATTACGTTGCTCCTGGCCTTGCTGTTTCTCGGGATTTTCGTGTGGGAACGTCGGGACCGAATACGAACGGGTTCCCAGGAAAGTAAGTTCTTTAGAAACTGGGTACTCGTCGCTTTCTGGATCTGTGCATTCTTCTTTGCCGTTTTCGCTCTGGGAACAGTACAGCAATGGATCAAGTAACGTAGCGCCTTACCTATTTTTCAGGGATGAGAAATCCCTGCTGCTTCGTTGCCCGATTTCAAGTATCTGATGAACTTTAGCTTCGCCCAACAAAAAGCTACCTTCAATCTGTCTGCCAATTGCTTCGTCGCGTCAACAATGACCACGAATGCGACCGTGGAAGTGTTGCATGCGATCTCGTCCTTCCCGTAGAAGGTTCCGCTTGCGGGCGCTCCAATAGAGGGCCGGCTTACCGGAACTGAGCTCGCGTTTACATCAACTGGACTCGTTGTACTAGATAATTGACGGATGAGAACTATCAGCAGTGAACGATTGATCATGCGGCCATGGGATGTAGACGACGCCGACTTTCTGTTCGATCTTGAGTCCCGGTGGGAGACTGTTCGATTCCTTGGTCCTCAAGCAAAGCCGATGACGGGTCGCTCGGAAGCTGTGGAATCCATCATTCGTCGTCGTACTATTGACGACCCTGTTCACGGGCTCTGGGCTATTTCCTCTCGCGAATCTGGTGAATTGTTCGGGAATATCCTGCTCAAACCCATCCCATTCTCGATAGATGTCGAAGGCGAAGCTCCTGTGGAAATTGGTTGGCATTTACACCCCGATGCCCAGGGTGCAGGTTATGCCACTGAGGCGGCCAGCGCTGTCATGACGGACGCGGCAAACAACGGACTTCGGTTCGTTATTGCCGTCACTGATCCACTCAATGCAGCCTCACCGCGAGTATGTGAGCGCCTGGGAATGCGGTCACTCGGCGTTACCGAGGCATATTACGACGAACATAATCTGTTGTTCGAGAAAACCCTGTCTCGATAGCGGTTCCGCTTATGGGATTCCTTGTTAGGGGTGGCCTAGATGGTGAGCAAGTGATTGATGATCGGTCGTAGTACCGTACAGAATTCCGCTGCCCGTTTCGGATCATATAGAAGCCGGAGCGTAAGGCCGTCTGAAACTGCAATGATGCCAGCCGCAGCAGCTTCCGGCTGTGCTGCACCGAAAGACCGCAAGGCCTCTACCAATTGGTCAGAAACCAGCTGATCCTGGCCTATAAGGATTTCGGCGATCCAAGGTGTGTGGATAGCCTCGGCAGCGAACGCATTCCAGGCAATGGCCTCTTCCGTGCGCTGCTGGTCGAGGGGCAAGGTTTCCTCGACCAAGCGAACCAGGTAGTCTACGGAGTCTCCGCTGAAAGTGAGAGCGTCCATACGCGCCTCGGCTCTGGAGATAACCAGATCGACGGCGGCACGGAGCAAGGCATCCTTGTTGGAGAATGTCTTTTGCAATGCGCCGACGGACCAGCCCGAATTTGCTGCCACGGTGCGGATGCTGACAGATTGGATGCCTCCGCGGACAATCAGGTCCAGTACCGATGCGGCAAAGACATCCCGCTTATTTACCCCTGCACTCATGATCCTAGAATACGTGTGTATTCTAGGATCATGAAATCTTCCCCGGTTGCCCCGAGTGCTCCTGTGCGCCAGTCCGCAGCGAGGTGGTCGGCAGCGCTGGTCGGTGGCCCCGCGGACTTGCTGGATTTCTTGATCCCCTTGTGGGCGGGCGCGGCACTTGGGCTCAATGCGACGGTAATCGGGATTTTGGTTGCTACGGAACTCTTTGTCTCTTTTGCTGCTAGGTTCCCCGCCGGATTGCTGGCCGACATGTGGGAACGCCGGATTATTGTAGCAACCGGGGCAGTGCTGTATGGGCTCTCGTGCGCTGGATACGCTCTGTCCACGGGCCCTGCTATGGCATTCTTCTCTGCAGTACTTGGTGGTCTTGGGGGCGCACTGTTCTGGGTGGCTTTACGGGCCATAGTTAGCGAGTCGGCAGGTTCAGATTCGTTTGCTTTCCCGAAGTTGATGACGTGGCAGGAAACTGGTTCATGGGTGGCCTTCGTCGCCGGCCTGACGCTGATAGGTTCATTGAACTTCCAAGGTGTTTTCTTGGCCGCTTCCGGCGCCTGCTTTGTCTCGGCGGTAATGATCGCAACAGCACCTCGACGCCCCGCTGCGTCCTCGAAACGGGCAGAGTCTGACTTTCCGACGCAGCGGCTACGACCAATGTTGCTTGCTACCGGACTAACCTCGCTGGCTGAAGCAGCAATTGGATTGCTGTTGCTGTTGCACCTTCAAGGGGCCTTCGATCTCGATGTGGTTTCTATCGCGTTGGTGTTCCTGCCTGGAGCCATTATGATGAGCCTGATTCCAGGGCCGGCGCACCGGATCACCATGAGGATCGGGCGGCACAGAGTCGCAGCTATCGCTGCGCTATCCAGTGCCACATTCGCGTTCACTTTGGCGTTCGCGCCCTCACCTTTGCTGATTACCGCCTTGTGGATTCTTAGTGCTGCAGCGTGGGCAGCGATTATCCCGATCGAGCAATCCGTCATCGCCCAGGTGGCAGCTGAACGCGCCGGAAAGGGGTTTGGGCTCTACGAGTCAGCCAAGCTGGCCGGTGCCGGAGTCGGCGTACTGGTGGCTGGTGTCACCTATGAGACAACGTCCTGGCAGGTTGCCTGCATCCTGTTTGCGGGCGTCATCGCCGCCGGGGCCATCGTCACGCCGTGGGCTGTACGTCGCTCTGGCGTCGCCAACGTCCCCCGAGACGAGGCAACCCCGGAAATGACACTGACTGTTTCTACTTCAGAGGAAGCGAATAGGTCAGTCTCGCAGTCCTGGAAATCCGAACAGAACCAAGAGGAAAAGATGATGGCAACGACCAAGACAGACAATTCTAAACTCAGTGGCCTCGGCTGGCATCTACTCATTTTCGCCGTCGCTCAGATCGCACTGGCCTTCATGGGCATGTCCTGGATAGTGGACTCATTCAGTGCCAGCGACTTCGGCGAACACCTCGCCTCCGGAGGACGACCCGAGCTCGAAGGAATCCCAAGCTTCTTGTACGGTGCAGGGAAGATATGGGTCTTAGTCTTCGTCATCGACGCTATTTGGACCCTGGTCACAGGCCGCAAGAGCAGTCAGACTCCGAACAGACAAGGGCAGTAAGCGATTCCAGTTGAAAATACCGGTCGTCATTGCTGGGATTGTGATCGCTCCGGCCAACAACCGATCTGTGTCGGCTAGCTCAAGCTCGCCTACCACAGCCGGCTCCAGCTGCAACCTTCTCCAGTCCTGGGCTGAGGTCAGAAAGCGCATCTGAGCCGAAATCAGCGAACGGTGTCCCGCAGAAGGTTCCCCTTGCGGGCGCAACCCCCGTGGGCGTCGCCGCTGACTCCTCAGGGCCTCTAGTTGGTTCCGACATCGCGGGCATGGAACAGCCGCCACCCAATAGTTCCGAGTCCGAGTGCCCAGGCCGTCATGACGAATGCACCAGGTATCGGTTCAAGGAGTCCGACGCCGGGATATGCGGTCAGGAGTTGGATTCCTGCCAGGTCGGGAAGGAACTTCAGCACCGGTATCGCACCGACCAAAGAGATTGTCAGCCCCAGGACCATCGGGACGAGGAGCACGATGGTGGCAATGTAGTTGCGCATGATCAGTGTCGCGCTGGCAGCGATTAAGCCGAGCAGGGTGTAGTTGATGATTACCCCCAGAAGGTTCCATGCCATGGATGTTGTGAATTGGTCTAAATTGAGTCCATGGTCACCGAGGGCGGCATGTTTGAGGAGCACGGCACCTGTCGTGGAGAGCGCAGCAGCAAGCGAGGACAGTAGCGCCGTGACAAGGATTTTGGCACCGATGATCCGGGTCCGTGAGGGTGTAGCGGTGAGAGTTGTTCGCACTTGAGCATCCAAGTACTCGGTGCCCACCACAAGAGCTGCGAACAGGATGATGATCGGTTGTCCGAAGCCTGCGGTCTCAAAACCATGTGACTCGAGGGGAAAACCACCCGCCGCAGTGCGTGTGGGGTCGAAGGCCAGACCTGAGAAGAATGCTAGCAAGGGCGGCACCAAGACAGCCGCAAGTAGAGTGGCCTGGATGCTGCGCAAGGTGAGCGCCTTGGTGAGTTCGGAACGAAGGGTGTTGAGCATGCTCATGTCTCAGACATCTCTGCGGCAAAATGAAACGTACGCGGCGAAGAGCAGCCCGAGTGCCCACAGTCCTTGAACGATTCCGCCGGTCAGCGGGTTGAGGTAGGTTCCGGCGGCGGGGTCGCTATACATGGACGCTCCGGCTGCCACGGGCAAGTACTTTGCGCCACTCCAGAACGTGGCGAGGAAGTCACCAATGCCGATGACCAAGGGTGTTATCAAAAGCAGTGGCAGGATCGCAGTTCGGGCGAGGGACCCGATGGCGAAGGCGATGAGCGCGGTCACTGTCCAGGCGAGGGTCACCCCGCCAAGGTGCTTCCAGATTTCAGGCGACAATCCCAATGGGTCAAGGCCGGAGCTTGAAGCCATATGGGTGATGATGATCGTGCCGGTCATCGTGATGAAACCGATGATCCCGACACTTACCGCCAGCAACAGTGCTTTCGTGAGGAAAAGCCGTCCGCGTTTCGGAGTGGCAGTGAGGGTGGTGCGTATCTGCATTCCGCTGCCATACTCGTTTCCTGCCCAGAGAGCTGCCAGTACGACCACGAGCACGTATCCAAACCCTGCCATCTCGAACCCTTGGAACTCCAGTGGAATGGGCTCAGACGAAAAGAGTCTCGGGTCATCTACCGGTAGATTAGACGCTCCCGCGTTGGTCAGGGCCATCGGCCAAGTCGCCATGATCGCCACACCGGCAATGACCCATGTTGAAACGGTCGTGAACAACTTAGTGGTTTCGGATCGAAAGAGATTCATCATGCTTGTTCAGCGCCATCGATTCTGCCGGAAAGATATTCTGTTTGTCCTTCGGTGAGTGCGAAGAATGCCGTCTCCAAGTTGCAGTGGTTTCCTCGGACTTCGTCTCCGGCGCCCTGTGCAACAACCAGGCCTCGGGCGATGACAACAAAGTCATCAGCGGTTTCTTCCATCTCTCCCATCAGATGGCTGGAAACGAGAACTGTTTTCCCATCCTCCGCCATGGACCGTAAAAATCGGCGTATCCAGCGGATCCCGTCGGGATCAAGCCCGTTGGTTGGCTCGTCGAGCACCAAGATTTCCGGATCACCCAGTAGTGCTGCAGCAATGCCCAGGCGTTGGCCCATGCCGAGCGAAAATCCGCCGATCCTGGTGCGGCTGGCATCGCTCAGACCGGTCTTCGCGAGGACTTCACTGATCCGGGAGAGCGGTATGCCGTTGCTTTGCGCGATCCACGTGAGATGGGCTTTGGCAGTGTGGCCCTTGTTGGCACCTGGACCGTCGAGCATCGCCCCCACCGTGCGCAGCGGATTGTGCATGCTGCGGTAGGCGCTCCCGTTGATCAGAGCCGTTCCGGAGGTGGCCTTGTCCAGTCCCAAGAGAATGCGCAGAGTGGAGCTTTTGCCGGCTCCGTTCGGTCCGAGGAACCCGGTGACGCGGCCAGGTTGTGCGGTGAAGCTGATGTCATCGACAACATTGCGGGTGCCGTGGCGTTTGACGAGATTGTTGATTTCGATCATAGGTTCAAGTCAAACAAGAACCGTGATCGGTCTCTGTCCCCTGGTGTTGACACTTTGGAACAATTTCGCAGTCACCTACCAGTGCTCAAGGGTGAATGCAGTCCGCGAATGTTGACAGTTCTGCTCGGTCAACGATGAGGAACCTGATTGTCAGGGCGTGATGAATCCTGTTTCGTAGGCGATGACGACCAGTCCGGCGCGGTCGCGGGAGTCGAGTTTGGTGAGGATGCGACTGACATAGGTTCGCACCGTCATCCGGGACAGGTGGAGCTCGGTGGCGATTTCGTCGTTTGATCTGCCGCGGGCGATCAGCGTGAAGGTTTCACGTTCTCTCACGGTCAATCGATCCAACCGTGCATCCGTTCGCGGCACACCCGCTCGTATGGTGGAAGCATTCGGAAGGGGTGCCAGCGTGGAGATGAGCCGCTTGGTGATTTCGGGGGCCAGCAGGGCATTACCCTCGTGGACCACCTTGATCGCGCGCAACAATTCGGCAGGAGGCGAGTTCTTGAGGAGAAACCCGGATGCCCCGGCACGAAGCGCCTCATAGACGTACTCATCGAGGTCGAACATCGTCAGCACGATAACTTTCGGGCCGTCCGGCTGAGAACAAAGCGCACGGGTTGCCTCCAGCCCGCTCATCCGGGGCATCTGCACGTCCATCAACACCACGTCTGGGCGATGTTGGGCGCAGAGTGCGGTGGTTTCTTCTCCGTCGGCAGCCTCAGCCACGACCATCATGCCCGGGGCACTGTCTACCAGAAGACGGAAGGACCCGCGCAAGAGTTCTTGGTCATCTGCGATCAGAACCCGAATCATGTCACTCATTTTCACCATATTCTCCGTGGGCCAGGGGCAGTACTGCCGATATTCCGAATCCTCCGGCAGGGAGGGTCCCGGCTTGGAAGGTTCCGCCGAGCAGGTTCACACGCTCTTGCATTCCCATCAGTCCAAACCCGCCATTTCCGTGCGAGATATCGCCACGGCCGTTGTCGGTGACGGTGACGGTCACCGAGCGATCCGTTGCTGTGACTTTGATGTCGCATTGGGTTGCCCCGGAGTGCCGGATCATGTTGCTGACTGCCTCTCGCACAATGCGATGTGTGGTGATGCGGTGCGCGGCCGGCAATTCCTCGATACCGGTGGCAGTGATGGTCGTCAGGACACCAGATTGTTCGGCCGTACGCGCGGTCTCGGCCAGCAAATTCGGCAGTGCCGCCGGGAGTGCGGTTTCGTCATCCGTTCTCCGCGTCGTGCTGAGCAGCATTTTGAGTTCGGCGATGGACGAGCGAGAAAGCTGTTCAATGTCTCGCAGGGTGGAGCGTAGCTGCACCTGATTGAGCCCGTCAATGTGTGCTGCCACGCTTGCTTGGACACCGATCGTTCCCAAGGAATGGGAAAGCACGTCATGAACATCTCTAGCCAGTCGCATGCGTTCTTCGATCGCTGCGTTCGCGGCAACTAATTGCTGTGCCGTGCGGGTTTTCACTCCCAAAGCCCACGCCCCGCACAACGTGATACCGCTGAACAACACGTTGCGCATGTCATCTTCGGAACCGGAAACATTAATAAATATCGATATGAATGCCCCGGCAAGAACGACGCCCAGCATCCACGGAGCAAAAGCCCGGCGGCCATGCTGGGCTGCGACCGAATTCAAGGCGATACCAGCCAGCAATAGTGGGTCAACGGTAAGGCCAAGCACTGCTGCAACGACCGTGCTGATAAACGCGAGCGTGAACGCTATCCGTGGGTAGAAGTGACGTAAGCCAACACCTGTGATTGCCACGACGCCGAGCGCGATCTGGGTGATTCTCAACGCCAGATCAGGGGCAGGAATGGTCACCCACAGGACCAGGACGACCAACGTCGCGGCCAGCACCTCGAGCGGGACTGTCAAGATAACGGTGTAACTATTCTTATAACAACAACTTACATCCGTGCGCTCAGACGACCGTCAAACGCAATATCGAAGGCATTCAACGCCGGCTTCCAACGCTGAGTCCACCGCGCCCGCCCCTGGCCAGTGGGATCCAACGCCATCAACGCCATATAAACGCACTTCAACGCAGACTGCTCGGTCGGGAAATGCCCCCGGGCCTTCACCGCCTTACGAATCCGGGCGTTAACCGACTCAATTGCGTTCGTGGTGCACACAATCCGACGGATCTCACGGTCAAACTGCAGAAACGGGACAAACTCGCTCCACGCCCTCTGCCACAAACGGATCACCGCCGGATACCGTTCTTCCCACTCCGTCTTGAAGTCCGCAAAGCGGTCCTCAGCTTCAGAGAGCGTCGCAGCGTGGTAGACCAGCTTCAGTCCGGCAGAGATTGCTGGCCAGTCAGCCTTGGACGCGTACTTGAACGAATTACGCATCAGATGCACCACGCAGGTCTGCACTACCGTTTCAGGCCACACAGCCGCCACGGAATCAGGCAGACCCTGCAGTCCGTCGCAGACCACCATGAGCACGTCTTCGGTGCCACGATTCTTGATTTCGGTAAGCACTTGCAGCCAGTACTTCGCTCCTTCCCCACCGTCTCCAGCCCACAGACCCAAGATGTCTCGGTTGCCTTCGGCGGTCACTGCCAGGGCGACGTAGATCGGACGGTTGGCAACCTGCCCGTCACGGATTTTGACGTGGATCGCATCAATGAACACCACCGGGTAGACAGGGTCCAGAGGGCGGTTTTGCCATTCGCTCATTCCCTCCAAAACCTTGTCGGTAATGGTAGAAATAGTTGTCTTGGACACCGTAGTGCCATACACATCGGCTAGGTGGGCTGCGATATCACCGTGAGTCATGCCTCGGGCAGAGAGGGACAGAACGACGTCTTGGATGCTACCCAGGCGTCGTTGTCGTTTCTTCACGATTGCTGGTTCAAAAGAGCCTTCGCGGTCGCGGGGAATGTCGATGCTGATCGGTCCGCCTTTGGTTTGGACGGTTTTGCTGCGGATGCCATTACGTGAGTTATCTGCGTCGCCGCGTTCGTGTTTCTCGTAGCCGAGGTGGTCGGTGATTTCCCCTTCGAGGGCTGATTCGACGACTCTTTTGGTCAGTGCGGCGAGAAGCCCGTTTTCCCCGTCGATGGCCAGGCCTTGTTCACGGGCTTGGCCGACGAGCTGGTCGATGAGTTTGGGATCAAAGGTACGGGATGTTGGGTTCTTGGCCACTGCGTCCTCGGTGGTCTTTTCGATGCTGGGAGCATCGAGGTTTTCGGTGTTCATTTATTATCTCCTGAGTAGGAGTTACACCGTTAAACTTACAGACCCCGCCCTGGGTGAGGGGTTCTGTGCACGGTCTACTCGGAAGCTGCGCCAATCATCGCGATCCAGATCAAAAGCCACCAGATAATAGCGGTTGCCCACATTCACCAGCTGTACCGGCTCGACCCTGCGCGAGCTGGGGGCTCCTTTGGCATCCCGGTAGTCGAACGCGATTCGTTCATGGTCGCGGCATGCTTGGGCAAAGGCCACCAGCACCGCGGGATCCACAGGATCGGGTGCGGGTGACTGCGAATCCAGCGGGACGGTGCTCGCAGTCAGTGCCTGCGCCCGCTGTCTCAACCTGGCCGGAAGCACCGGCACAACTTTGCCCATCGCCCGCAGCGCGGCCTCGGCCAGTACGGAAGAACCTGAGTGAACGGTGGATTGCAACGCGACCACTAGCGCCACGGCTTCCTCGTCGTCAAGCACCAACGGGGGCAGGGCCGCACCGGACGCCAGCTGATAGCCGCCGCCCACCCCACGATCTGCCTGTACTGGATAGCCCAGATCGCGCAGCCGGTCGATGTCCCGGCGTACGGTGCGCAAGCTGACGTCCAGCCGCTGCGCCAGCTCGTCGCCGGACCAGTAGCGGTGGGTCTGCAGCAAGGAGAGCAAACGCAAAAATCTGGTGCTGGTACTCATGCAACAAGTCTGCCTCAATTGAGGACAAAAACTGGCACTTATTGTATCTACTCTGGTAATAACAGCCGGAAATACCGGCAGCAGCTTATGCCAGGAGGCAACTATGAACACCATGGCCATCACCGAAACCGCTCTGACAGGGGAACGCGCGGACCTGTTCCAGGCGCTAGCCAACGCCCGTCATTTCCTGCGCTTCACCGTCCGCGGACTCAGCGACGAGCAGGCGGCGCAGCGCACCACCGACAGCGAACTGACCCTCGGAGGATTGGTCAAGCATGTAACCGCAGTGGAGAAGCAGTGGCAGGAATTCATCGTCAAGGGACGGGCCGCCATGGCTTGGGACGGGACAGACTTCAGCAAGATGCCACCTGAAGCAATTGAGTCCTTCCAGGACGAATTGCGGATGTTGCCCGGAGAACGCCTGGACGAGCTGCTGGAAAACTATACGCAGGTAGCTAACCGCACCGATACGTTACTGGCCGACGTGGATCTGGATACGGTCCACGAGCTGCCCGTAGCTCCGTGGTTTGTCGATCAGCAGTGGTCGGTACGCCGCACGCTGCTGCATATCATCGCCGAAACCACCCAGCATTGTGGACATGCGGACATCATCCGCGAATCCCTGGACGGGCAGAAAACGATGGGCTAGCCGCCGATGTAGGACATCTCGATGCGCTTGCGGTTGCCCGGGCTCAGCGCGGCACGCAACTCCGAGTAGTTGTCATCGCGCTTGCGCCAGTGTCCGGTCAACGCGGCAGCAAGATCTTCATCGCTGATCCCGTCGCGCATCAGCTGGCGCAAGTCATAGCCGGAGCCGGCAAAAAGGCAGGTGTATAGCTGGCCCTCGGCCGAAACCCGGGCGCGTGAGCAGCTGCCGCAGAAGGCATTGGTGACGCTGGAGATCACGCCGATCTCCCCGGCGCCGTCCTGATAGCGCCAGCGGTTGGCGGTTTCGCCCGGTTCGGTCTTCGTCACCGGCTCCAGCGCCCAGCGCTTGTTGATCATGGAGACGACTTCTGCCGAGGGCAGCACCTCATCCAGCTTCCAGCCGTTGGTGGTGCCCACATCCATGAATTCAATGAAGCGCAGGATGGTCCCGGTGCCACGGAAGTGCTCCGCCAGGGAAAGGATTTCACCGTCGTTGACACCGCGTTTGATGACGGTGTTGACCTTGACCGGCCCCAGGCCGACTTCGCGGGCCACCTCAATCGCTTGCAGAACCTTGGAGACCGGGAAATCCACGTCGTTGATGGTCTTGAACTTTTCATCATCCAAGGAATCCAGGGAGATGGTGACGCGGTTCAGGCCGGCTGCTTTTAATGCGGGGGCGAGCACCGGCAAAGCAGAGCCATTGGTAGTCATCGCCAGATCCACCGGCTGACCTTCGGGGGTGCGCAGCTTGGACAGCATCGCCACCAGATCCACGATGCCGCGACGCAGCAATGGTTCACCACCGGTCAAACGCAGCTTGGTGACACCAAGGGACACCGAAACGCGAGCCAGACGTTCAATCTCCTCGAAGCTCAGCAGCTCGGAGCGCTCACGGAAGACGAAGTCACGACCGAAAATTTCCTTGGGCATGCAGTACACACACCGGAAATTGCAGCGGTCCGTGACCGAAATCCGCAAGTCATGCAGGGGGCGTGAACGGGCATCAAGGATGTCCCCTGCTAATGGAGCTTTCATACTCTCCACAGTAGACCCCAGCACTCTCGCTGGAAAGACGGTTAACGAGAAAGTAACAAATCAGGTACGTAAAATGGGTTAGGCCGAGTGAGCACGCAGGTAGCATTGGCTCCAGCAGTAAATCTAAGGAGAACCAATGCAGCACCGCCCGTTTTTGCGGTTCCGAGCCCTTACCGGGGCAGTGGTGACCGTGCTGGCTTTGGCAGGCTGTTCGGCCACCGGTACTTCTGCAGAAGAATCCGCGGAGCCAATCACCATTTCCGCGGCGGCCTCCCTGCAGGGATCCTTCGAACAGATCTCCGAAGAATTCACCACTGAGAACCCGGAAGTACAGATCAACGCCATCTCCTACGACGGCTCTTCGACCCTGGCCACACAAATCCTTGAAGGCGCCAACGTGGATGTTTTCGCCTCGGCTGACGAGCGCAATATGTCCGAGGTGACCGAGGCCGGCATTGGCGATGAACCAGTCATCTTTGCCAGCAACACCCTGGTGATTGCGGTGCCGCAGGACAACCCGGCGAATATTGATTCCCTTGAAGACTTAGCTGATGCCACCACCGTACTGTGCGCGGCACAGGTGCCATGCGGAGCGGCTTCGCAACGACTGCTCGAAGCCCAGGACGTGAAAGTCACGGCCGCCAGCGAAGAGCAGAACGTCACCGCGGTATTGCAAAAGGTTGCTGCCGGTGAAGCCGATGCTGGGCTGGTCTATGCTACCGATGTCCAAAGCGATGCCAGCGTTGCAGCGATCGTGCCGGAAGGCGCCGAAAAAATCGTCAACTCCTACCCGATTGCCACCCTGGGTGAGAATCCGGGGGCCAAGGCCTTCGTTGACTTTGTGATTAGCGAGCGTGGTCAGCAGATCTTGGCCGAGCACGGTTTTGGCACCGGGACCGGGCACGTCAATGGCTAGCGATACCGGGGTACGGGTTCCGGGGTTCGCCATCGCCCCGGCACTGCTGGGCATTGCGTTGCTTGTGCTGCCCTTGCTCGCGCTCATCGCCCGGGCGAGCTGGTCCACGCTGCTGGCCGACGCCACCAGCGAGGAGGCACTGTCCGCACTGTGGCTGAGCTTGCGTACCGGGGTGGCTGCCACCGCTCTGTGCGTAGTGCTCGGAGTTCCCTTGGCGGTATTAATCGCCCGCAGTTCCGCCCGCGTCGCCCAGCTGTTGCGTGCCCTAATCGCGGTTCCGCTGGTGTTGCCGCCAATGGTCGGCGGCGTCGCGCTGCTGTTCCTCTTCGGACGCACCAGCCCCATTGGCCAGTTCATCGATTCGCTGTGGGGGATCACCCTGCCCTTCTCCACCGCCGCGGTAGTCATTGCCCAAAGCTTCGTCGCCCTGCCGTTTCTGGTGCTCGCGGTGGAAGGCTCACTGCGTGCGGCCGGGGCCGGATACGAGCAAGCCGCCGCAACCCTGGGCGCCGGACGCTGGATGGTGCTCACCCGCATCACCCTGCCGCTGGCCACACCCGGTCTGGTCGCCGGAATCATCTTGTGCTTCGCCCGGGCCATCGGCGAATTCGGCGCTACCGCCCTGTTTGCCGGCAACGCTCCGGGGGTCACCCAGACGATGCCGCTGGCCATCTACACCGCATTTAATGGTGCGGGTGCTGGGCGGGACTCGGCCGTCGCACTGTCCCTGCTCCTGCTGGCTACCGCCGTTCTGGTGTTGTTGCTGGTGCGTGCCTGGCGTCCGGGGGCACTGAAATGACGCTCAAGGTAGCGCTGCGCGTACCGCGCACCGGATTCGACGTAGCTGTTTCATTCGAGGTCCCCGCTGGCAGCACGCTGGCAATGATGGGTCCCAGCGGTTCAGGCAAGTCCACGATTGTGCATGCCATTGCCGGGATCCAAAAGATTGCCGAGGGCCGTATAGAGCTTTCAGGAACGGTTCTGGCTGACGCGAAACAGCACCGCCCGCCGCACCTGCGAGAGGTCGGATTGCTGGGCCAAGATCCGCACCTGTTCCCGCACCTGGATGCGGCGAAGAATATCGCCTTTGGCGCCCGTGCCGGGGGACAAGATCTGCATACGGCTAAGGCTGCGGCCTCCGAATGGATTCAGCGTTTGGGGCTCGAAGAGATTGCCACGCACCGTCCCGAAGCGCTCTCCGGGGGCCAGCGCCAGCGCATCGCCTTGGCCCGTGCACTGGCCGCCAAGCCGAAGATATTGCTGATTGACGAGCCCTTTGCCTCGCTGGATGTCGAGGCCGCCATGGATATGCGTGCCCTGGTGCGCGAAGAGCTGGAACGCACCGGCACCAGCGCGATTGTCGTTTCGCATTCGGCCGCCGATACCTTGGCGCTCGCCGACGATTTGCTGGTGCTGGAACGTGGACAGATTATTGCGCAGGGGACCGTTTCGCAGGTCTTTGCTGACCCGGCCAACCGCTTTGTGCGTGCCGTGGTGGCGACGTTGCCAGCACAGCATCCGAGAAGTATTCAGGAAGAGCAATGATGAACACCGGCAATGAACCCGTAGATTTTGAAGTGCACCGCGAACAGTTGCTGTCGCAGGTGTTGCCTTTGGCGCCGCAGCGCATTGAGGTGGCTGGTGGTTTCAGTACTTTGCATGGTGCGGTGCTCGCAGAAGATGTCACCTCCTCGCACCCGCTGCCGCTGTGGGATAACTCGGCCATGGATGGTTATGCGGTACGTTCGGCTGATATCGCTGATGCTCCGAAGAGCCTGCAGGTCATTGGCGAGGTTCCGGCCGGAAGTGGCTGGGATCCGGCGTTGAAGCCTGGCCAGTGCGTGAAGATCATGACCGGTGCCCCAATTCCCACTGATGCTGATGCCGTGGTGCGTATCGAAGATACGTCGGCTGCGGTAGATGGTTGGGATGCCAGTACCGTGCAGATCAACGTGCAGGTGCCAGCGGGTAAGGATATCCGCCGCAGCGGGGAAGACAAGAATGCCGGTGACCTGATGGCCTACGCCGGTGAGCAGCTCACCGCTGCCCGACTTTCTGCATTGGCTGCAGCCGGTGCCAGCACGTTGACGGTGCGCACCATGCCCAAGGTGGCCGTGCTGATCACCGGGGCAGAATTGCGTACGCCCGGTGATCAGCTGTCGCGTGGGCAAATCCCGGAAACCAATTCCTTGTTGATGGCCGGGCTGCTTGCTGAATCCGGAATTCAGGCCGCCACCGTGGTGCACTGCGTGGATGACATCGAAGCCGTGCGCGAGCAGCTGGATCTGCTTGGCTCCACACATGACGTCGTGCTGAGCACCGGGGGAGTAGGCCCTGGGGCCTATGACGTGATGCGCCAGGTGCTGGAAGCAGAACCGGCAGTGCAGGCAGCCCGGGTGAAGATCCGCCCCGGCCAGCCGCAGTGCGCAGGCCGCTTGGAGGCCGGCGCGATGGTCTTTGCACTGCCCGGCAATCCGGTGAGCGCAGCGGTCAGTTTTGAGCTGTTCGTGCGCCCGTGCCTGAGATCCATGCAAGGCCACCGCGAGGTGCTTCGTCCCACTTTGCGCGCCATTGCCGCAGTGGGCTGGAAAGCCGCGGCTGGACGCATGCAGGTCATCCCGGTGGTCTTTGAACATGGTGACCAGCTGCGCTGTGCCCCTGCGGTGCAGGCACAGTGCATCTCCCACTCGGTCGGTGGGTTCGGTGCGGCCCAAGGTTATGGATTGATCCCGGCTGGCATCAATCAGGTCAACCCCGGTGACGAGGTTGAAGTACTGAGGATGCTCCCATGAGTGCGCCGAAACTCGGCGGTTTTAACGCACTGATCCTGGCCGGTGGCCGAGGCACTCGCCTTGGTGGCGAAGGCAAAGCCGAAATAGTGCTGCATGGCCAGCGCCTGGTTGACCGGGTGGTCGCCGCGGCCCGAAAGGTCGGCGCGCAGCGGGTAGTTGTTCTCGGTCCGCAATCCGCTGGCTCCAAGGCCGATGCCGTCATTCGAGAGGATCCACCCTTTGCCGGCCCTTTGGCGGCTATCTCCGCCGGACTTGGTGAGCTAATTGGCAGTGAAAACAGCGAATGGTCCATGGTCCTGGCGTGCGACCTGCAACGGCCCCTCGCCGTTGCGACCGCGTTGATCAATAACTTTGGACAACGCGCGGCCGACGGCCTGTTGCTGGTTGACGCTGAAGGCCATACCCAGTGGCTGGCAGGAATCTACCGCACTTCGGCACTGGCTTCGGTCTGCGAAGAATTAGGGGAGAACCTGGTCAACGCCCCGGTGCGCCGGGCCCTGAATCAGCTTCAGCTGGCGCGGGTACCGGTTCTCGACGAAATTAGCAAAGACATTGATACCCCGCAGGCGCTGGAAAGCGCCCGCCAAAATGAAAGGAAAGCCATGGCACAGCATCTGCCGCCGGAGGCACTGAACGATTGGCTTGAAGCAGCCACCAAGGAGTTGGGTTTGGACCCCGGCGAAGTGGATATCGCTACCGTGCTTGATGTTGCCAAGCATGTAGCTCACGAGGTGGCCCGCCCGGCAGCACCCTTGAGCACTTTCCTGCTTGGCCTGGCCATGGGCAGCGGCAAGGGAAACCTGCCAGGTCTCTCTGAACAGCTGGTTTCGCGTGCCCATCTCTGGGCTGAGGAACATCCTGAACAAACCGATTGAGCCACGCAATATTCTCCTGGTCCCAGCCAGTGCCGTGAGCCAGTATCCACTGCGGCGCCAAACGCGGTGATGTCCCGAGCCGCGTGGCTCGGGACACCTCATTGCCTGCCTCCGTCAGCTGTGTTGCAGCAGCTGCCGGTTCCGACGCCGTGCAATAACAAGGAACAGCACCGAGGCTATCGAGCACACCAAGATAGCGATGATGCTGCCTTCCGGTCCAAACCTTCCTCCGGTCAGCCAGTCAGGTCCGCTGGTCACAGCGGTGACCAGTGAATCGCGGGCTTCGGATCCGGAGGTGATCGATCCGAAAAGGCCCGTTGTCGCAAAGTTCCAACCGAAGTGCACTCCGATGGCCAGCCACAGCGATCCGGTGGCGAGGTATGCGGCACCGAGCATGATTCCGGCTTCGATCATGATTGCGAAAGCGCCCCACAGCGAAGCGTCCGGATTCACGAGGTGAACGAGCCCGAAGAGGATCGCTGAAACGCCGAGCGCCACGTGCGTTCCCCAGCGGCCGCGCAGCAGGCGGAACACGACACCGCGGAAGAATACTTCTTCGGAAACGGCGATCGCGCACATCATTCCGGCGACGGCCAGCATGCCGGCAACGGACCCCCAGCCGGTGATCGTATACGCGCCGAAGAGGGCGAGGATGCCCACGCTCGCGCCGGACATCAGCACCCCGAGCCCTGTTCCCAGAAGCAGATGGCGCACCGCGTGGTGCGCTGGGAATTCTTCGACCTTGCGGCGTTCGACCCGTCGACCGGTGAAGATGTACAGGCAGATCATGGCAGCCGCCAGGATGGGGCCGATGGCCAGCGCGGCCACAGGGTTGCGCGGCCAGGCGGCGATGGCGTTAGTAGCCAGCATCGCCACGGCTAATCCGGTGACCATCATGGCCGTTTTGATCCAGGATCCTTGTCCGGGGGCTGGTGTTTCTTGCGTGGTTGACGGCGTGAGATGCTGCGTGGACTTTGTCATTTTTGCTCCTTTTCCCTACTTTTTTCGGGGTGTGAGCATGACGTTACGGGCTTTGTCGGGCGGGCAAATCACCCGCTGGCAGACACTTGGGATCCCTCGCCCGGGGGATCTGGACGGGCCGGTGGCTCAGAACCCGGCGGCGAATCCCAATCTGTGCGCGAGCACTACGGCCTGCACCCGGTCGCGCACGCCCAGCTTGGCAAGGATGCGTGACACATAGGTTTTCACCGTCTCGTGGCTGATGACAAGTTGGGCAGCGATCTCCGCGTTGGACAGCCCCTCGGCGATCAGCAGCAGCACTTCACGTTCCCGCGCGGTCAGCGCGTCGAAGATTGCGGCATCTTTTGCCGAGGGCCGCAGCCGGTCGCCGAAGCGGCCGATCAAGGAGCGGGTCAGCGCCGGTGCGATCAGCGAGTCCCCGGCGGCAATGCTCCGGATGGCCGATGCCAGCTCGGCGGGCCTGGCATCTTTGAGCAGGAAGCCGCTCGCGCCGGCGCGCAGTGCGTCATACACCAGGCCGTCCAGGGAGAAGGTTGTCACCACCAGGACTCGCGCCGCATCGCTGGCTTGTGGCCCGGCGATTCTTCTGGTCGCTTCGATTCCGTCCAGCAGCGGCATGCGGATATCCATCACCACAACATCTGGGCGTTCGCGGCGGGTGACTCGCACGGCTTCTTCGCCGTCCGCCGCCTCGCCGACAACCACAAGATCGGGTTGGGCATTGATGATGGTGGAGAATCCGGTGCGCACCAGCTCCTGGTCATCGCAGATGACCACGCGGATTGGCGTGTTTGTTGGGGTCGTGGTCATCGGGGAATCCTTACTCGCACCACAAACTGCTCATCGAGCTATTCGACCTGCAATTGGCCACCGACCAGTTCCACCCGTTCACGCATTCCGATGATCCCTCGACCTCCTGATTTTGCTGCCGCGCCCTTGGCGTTGCGGCCCGAACTGGCCACCTCGATCATAATCTCACGCTTGCCGTAGCTGATGGCCACCGTTGCGGCGCCTTCGCGTGCATACTTCAGCGCGTTGGTGAGGCCTTCTTGGACTACCCGAACCACTACCAGTCCCGTAGCGCCGGTGAGCGGGTAGCGCTGGCCTTGCTCCACAAATTTCACCCGTTGGCCGGCAGCCTGGGCTCGGGCAATGACCTCGGCCGCCTGTTGCTCGGCGGGAGCACGCGTGTTTTCTGCTTTCCCATCCAGCGCCCCGAGCAGGCTGCGCAAGTCCGCGAGCGTTTTCCGGCCCCCGTCGGCGATGGATGCCAGCAGGTCCAGCGTCCGCCGATCAAGATCCGGATGGTACTGCCCGGCTTCGGCCTGCACGAGAATCGCCGTCACATGGTGGGTGACCACGTCGTGCAGCTCGTGCGCGATGCGTGCCCGTTCGGCCGAGATCGCTTCCCGCTCAGCCTGCCCGGCGCGGTCGCGGCGCATGGTGGCCTGCGTTCGGAGCCATGAGCCGAAGATCCACAGCGCCGCCAGAAGCGCTCCGAAAGCCAATGCGTCGGGCACGGTGAGTGTGGCGTCGATCGGTATCAGTGCCGCGACAAGAGTTGCGTAGCAGCCTAAGGCGAGTATCGAAATCAGCATCCGGTGCCGCTGGAGCATTGCCCCTGCGCCTACCACGGCGACAAGTAGGCCGAGCGCAGCAAACGTCGTCGGGAACCCGAACAATTGGTACGCCGAGAAAGCCGAAAAGGCCAGCGCCAAGGACCACTGCGGCCACCGGCGCAGTATCGCAACCGAGCCGCCCTGGAGCACGATCAGCGTTATGCCGAGCAGGTTCAGCGGGCGATCGGGCGACGCGGCCAGTTCAAGTCCTTGCTGCGCTAGCCCCGGTACGAAGGACAAGCCGATGAGCACGGCGGCCGTGACTGCGTCCCACCGGGATCGAGCCAGCGGAAAACGGGCAAGCTTCATTCCAGAATCGTACATGGATGAGGCAAACAAGCGGGTGAATGGCCATAGCGCACACAGCAGGCAGGCAGTAGCAACATGCTGCTGGACAAAGAGCGGAACTTCCGCCAGCACTTTCCTTTCAGCCCGGAAACTGATCAGCTTGCGAGCCGTTGGCGAATTCGTTTCACCGAAGGCGTGGCAATCCAGCGTCGCCAGGACGCCGAGGAGCACCTGCATGCACTTGCACATAATCCAGCACGTCTTTTATCTGCTTCCTGTATCAAATAGACTGTGGCCATGAAGAATCTTTATATGGTTTCATTCCTCCTGTTTCTGACTGTTGCCGGGCTTTCCTTGGGCAATAACCTAGCAGTGGGAATCCTAGCGAGCCTGGCCAGCCTCAGCTCGCTGGCCGGTTACTTCATTGCGCGAAAAGCGGAAGCGAAAGCTTGAAAGAGCTAGTGGCGCGTAAGTAAGGGCACTGCGCTAACGGTAAACTCGTGAACTATGGCTATCGGCGCGACAATGCACACCTTTGAAGTTCAACTTGCTGATGTAGATCGCGGGGTTTACGAGGATCTCTCACTGCGCGTTGCGCAGCATCCGTCGGAAACCGGAATGTACATGGTCACTCGGGTGTTGGCCTACTGCCTCGAGCTGGAAGAGGGCATTACGTTCTCGGCCGGTGGTGTTTCTACCGGTGAAGAACCTGCCATTTTGGTCAAGGACTTGACCGGCCGCATCACCGCATGGATTGAAGTTGGAGCTCCCGACGCACAGCGGCTGCACCTTGGCAGCAAGCGTGCCGATCGTACTGCCGTCTACACCCACCGCGATCCTGCCAAGCTCTTGTCCGCATGGCGCGGCAAGACGATCCACCAGTCACAAGACATTGTGGTTCGCTCCTTCGAGCCCAAGTTCATTGACGCGGCAGCGCAGGCGCTGACCCGCCGCAACACCATGTCCGTCTCGGTCACCGAGGGGCAGATCTACCTCGAACTGAACGGGACCAATATGGAGAACCAGATCAGCGAGCACGAAATCCAGAAGTAAAGCCTAATCTCAGATTTAACTCAGTCTTTGGGCTAAAGTCTCTTCGGGGAAAGCGAAGGCAAGCTCGCAGACACCTTCGCAAAAGGGGCCTATGAGCCCCCTATAAGCCCAAAAGGGTTTTAGGTAAAGCAAAACCCCGGGAATCAATGATTCCCGGGGTTTTTCTGGCGGTGACGGTGGGATTTGAACCCACGGTACGGGGTTACCGTACACAACATTTCGAGTGTTGCACCTTCGGCCGCTCGGACACGTCACCAGACCTGATAACTCTATAACGAACCTTTAGAGAACACCAAAACGAAAGGGGTCCAATGCGCAGTTAGTGGTTCGAAACACATTGTAGGTTGGGATTAGGTGCGTTTGGAAAGGAAAAAATCGCGCAATAGTTGTGCGCATTCTTCTTCTTTCACCTGGGGGTAGACCTCAACCCAGTGGTTCAGTCGTGGTTCTCTCACGATGTCAAAGACGGAACCGCATGCCCCGGCTTTCGCATCCCAGGCTCCGAAGACCAAACGCGGGATGCGTGCGAGCACAATTGCCCCGGCACACATGGCACAGGGTTCTAAAGTGACTACGAGGGTGCAGTCTTCCAGTCGCCACCCGTCAGCGTTGCCTTCTGCCTGTAGCGCCTTTACCGCATTTCGGATGGCCAGGACCTCGGCATGCGCCGTGGGATCTGAGCCGGCTTCGCGTTCGTTGCGGCCGGTGGAGAGCAGCTTGCCTTCGGGGGAGATGATGATCGCGCCGATAGGGACATCGTCGGTCTTTAATGCGGCTCGTGCCTCCGCCAAGGCCAGATCCATCCAACTGTTATGTACGTGCTCCATAGTGCTTTTACTTTACGTGATCTGGCCGGAGCAGGAACCACTTCGCTAGATCGCGACGAAGAAAATGTGCCGGCAGAGTAGTTCCAGCAAGCAAATATTCGCTGATTCCTGTTTACTTGGGCACATCAACGAGTTTTTCCGCCGGAATTTCGGGCTTTTCTCTCGTTTGCGGGCCCGGTGGGCTGATAGATTTCTACCTATGCGCGTACAGGTAGTCGACCACCCATTGGTGGCACACAAGGTTTCAGTTCTTCGAGACAAAAACACTCCGTCCCCGATTTTTCGTCAGCTGACCGACGAACTGGTCACCCTGCTGGCCTATGAAGCAACCCGTGAGGTGAAGACCGAGGAAGTTCAGGTCGTCACCCCGGTAGCCACCACTACGGGTATTACTTTTGCTAAGCCCACCCCATTGGTGGTTCCAATCCTGCGTGCGGGTTTGGGCATGCTCGAAGGCATGACCCGTTTGGTACCTACCGCCGAGGTTGGTTTCTTGGGCATGGCCCGTAACGAAGAAACCCTGGATATCATCACCTACGCAGACCGCGTCCCGAATGACCTGACCGGTCGTCAGGTCTTTGTGCTGGATCCGATGCTGGCCACCGGCGGCACCCTGGCCGAGGCAATTAAGTTCATCTTCGCCCGAGGCGCCGAATCGGTGACCTGCATCTGCCTGATCGCAGCTCCGGAAGGCGTTGAACGTCTGAAGGAAATCCACGGCGGCGACGATCGCGTTCACATCGTGCTGGCAGCCATGGACGAGAAGCTCGACGAGAAGTCTTACATCATCCCGGGTCTGGGAGATGCTGGTGACCGCCTCTACGGTGTCACCGCACCCATCGCCTAAGCTAAATCCACTTATCCGAGGGTTTCTGGTTTGTCGCTGGCTGGCATTTCGTCGGCCAGCGGCAACCGCACCTCGAAGAGCGTATTACCGGGCTGAGAAGTCACCGTAATGGTGCCGTGGTGCGCTTCGACAATACTTTTAGCAATCGGCAACCCCAGTCCGGTGGTGCCGTCGGAGCCTGAACGCGCCTTATCTGCGCGGGTAAACCGTTCAAACACCTTGGGTAGGAAGTCTTCAGAGATCCCCTCACCGGTGTCATGTACTTGCAAGACAGCTTCATTATTTTCCACGTCTTGTCCCACACTAACGGTCACACTGTTACCCGCCGAAGTGTGTTTGCGGGCGTTGGCTAGCAGGTTTGTAATCACCCTACGTAGCGACGACGAGTCGGCGTCAACAAAAGTTCCCGGCGCCTGGCACTCAAATTCCCATTGATGATCATCCGCGGTGACTTTAAAGTCCTCGGTGATGTCCGCAGTCAGTACGCAGAGATCTAAACGTTTCATAGTGAACGAGTTTTCTTCGTCTAAACGGGCCAACAGCAATAGGTTTTCCACTAAGGAACCCATGCGGTGGCTTTGTTGCAGTACCCGGTCCACGGAGCGACGACCGTCCGGCGAGAAATGTTCGGTGGCGGAGAGCAACTCGGTGTATCCACGAATTGCTGACAGGGGGGTACGCAGCTCGTGGGATGCATCGGCCACAAATTGGCGCATTTGATCTTGGGATTTTTCGCGTGCGGTCAGTGCGGTCGACACGTTGTCGAGCATGGCATTGAGCGCACGTCCCACATTCCCGACCTCGGTGCCTGGCACCGCATCGGCTATGGCCACACGCTGAGTCAGCTCCACTTTGCCTGAATCAAGTTCTTCGGCGGCCACGGAGGACGCTACCGCGGCTACACGTTTTAATGGTGCCAAGGAGCGGCTAATTAGCCAGGTTCCTACCAAGCCTGTACCAAGCACTAAGCTAATCGCGATGAACAACGTCAGCCAGGCCATTTCAAGCAGAGTGCGATCGGTGGAGTCCAGTGGTAGGCCAACGATGAGCACGCCGCCGGAACCAGGATCGGGAACAGCCGAGAGTAGATAGTCTCCCACGGACAAGGAACGTCGCACGGGCTCAGAGTTCACGTCGATGGTCACGAGATGGATCGCATCATCCTGGGTGAGCATCACTCGTTCGCCGTGTTGATCGAGCACATCGCCGGAGAAAACATAGCGGTCCACAAATCGGGCGGTGAGCGTACCCGCGGCTTGGCCGGGGGCATACAGGCGTTGATCGGGCCGAGCTAGGCCGACCGAGTAGCTGCTGGCGCGTTCGACGGAGGCGTTGAGTTGTTCATGCAGCTGGTCCATGAGCGTTTGACGCATGCCGGCGTTGTAGAGCAAGCCGAGTAGCACGCAGACGGCAGTCAGCGAACCGAGCAGAATAATCAGCAGCTTTCGCTGTAATGCGTGGGGTGAGCTGGGCCTTAGGCCGGTGTGAAACGAACTCATGCAGCAGGCTTGAGGACGTAGCCCACGCCACGCACCGTGTGGATCATCGATTCGGCATCAACATCGATCTTCTTGCGCAGGTAAGAGATGTACAGCTCGACGATATTTGCTTGGCCGTCAAAATCGTAATGCCAAACATTATCTAAAATCTGCGACTTGGAAACGACTCGGCGAGCGTTATTCATGAGGTAGCTCAGTAGATCAAACTCCGTGGCGGTGAGCGAGATGGAACGCCCGGCGCGCGAGACATCGTGTGAGTCAAGGTTTAGCACCAGATCTCCTACTACCAGTTCTGCAGAGTCAGCGGTCGAAGCGCCAGAGCGCTCCACCAGACGGTGAAGACGGATCAGAACTTCTTCGAGGCTGAAGGGTTTAGCCACGTAGTCGTCGGCACCGGCGCCAAGGCCTTCAATGCGATCTTCTACAGCATCTTTGGCGGTAAGGAATAAGACTGGAACCTCGGGGAGATAGGTGCGTACCTTACGCAGCACCTCCGGTCCGTCGTAGCCCGGGAGCATCCAGTCTAAGACCAACACGTCGGGGGATAGCGAACGCGCGGTAGCCACAGCTTCGGGGCCATCATGCGCCATTGTTGCTTCCCAGCCGAGCATGCGGGTTCCCATAGCAACTAGTTCCGCCAATGACGGTTCATCGTCCACCACGAGGACTTTGATGGGAGTGCCATCTGGGTGGGTGAGTCGAGGTAGTTGGGCGGGAGAAAATCGTGAATCGTTCATGTTAACCAGCTTCTCCTATTGCCATAGGGCTTCTTTATGTTTTAGCTGTGCAAATCCTATGCTTCCAAGTCGAGTTTATGCAGGAAAAACCCATTCAGTAAACGGTTAATTTGGTCAAGGGGCAACTTCTGCGAATGTTTGAACCGTGGACCGCCGTACCGGCTGAATGATTATTCACAGCCATGAATGACATAGTCAAACTGCCAACTTCCTGTGTTTGAGTTGATCAATACGCTTAGTTAAGCGCTTAGATTTCCGAGAAATGACTAAAGTGCGCTCCGTCACTTTTGGACACATTCGTCTCACATAGTGAACAGCGGTGACCTTTGTTACTTGCAAGTTTCGAATGTTACGGGGAATACTTGTTGTGTGAGTGCGGCGCAGATCAACAACAGCAGTCAGAGTCAAGGCCCTGACGGTACGCTTGCGTGCTGTTGTCGAATGCTCGGCGTCGGTGAAGTTGAGTGGGAAAGCTAAAGAAAAAAAGCTGTCTAACTCAGAGGCATCGACGGGAAACCCAACTGCTGTTCGTGAATGAAGGTCATGGGCGGCGCAAGCAAAACCCGAAGCATTAACGCCAAATCACTTGGCCTTCGCACAAAAAGGAAGTCATCATGTCGGCTGGATCCGGATACGTACACGTTTCAATTCGCAACGCTCAGAATCGAGCTGCGGCGGCGCAACGCGCAGCCGCCGGTAGCGGAAGCTATGCCCCTGCGGGCTACCGTCCACTGCGCGCGGTCAACAACGTTCATGAGACACGTGAACCGATGCATCAGGCCTCCAGTGCGCCAGTGCAGACCGCGGGTACGCCAAGCGTAGACACCAGCGCTCGCGGTTTTGTCCTTTACGTCGGACTAGACGAGGCTGCAGCTCAGGCACAGGGTACTTCACTAGGCAAGCTCGCAACTCAGGTTCGCGCATTCTTAGCTACCCTGTCTCCACAGGCGCAGACCCATGCGGCAGTAGCGCTGGCACCGACCAGTGCACAGGGTGAGCCAATTGACGTAGTTCGTCAAGCACTGGGTGATCCGACTTTGTCGCGCCGCCCTCGTGCCGAAGCGCGCCCAAGCGCACCTCGTCCATCTGGCGTACTGATCGACCTGTCCCGTCGCGAGGTTTACCTTGACGGTGAAACGCTGAACCTGACCTTCAAGGAATTTGAACTACTGAACTTCTTGGTGGAAAACGGGACCCGCACCGTGGGACGTGAAGAACTGCTGGAAAACCTGTGGCGCAATGCCGAGGAGATCCCAAACGAGCGAACCATTGACGTGCACATCCGCCGTCTGCGTTCGAAGTTGGGCCGTCTGGCTAACACCGTGCGCACCGTACGCGGCCAGGGTTACCGTTTCTACGAGCACCCAGAGGTTGTCGTCTGGGCAGCCCCGGAATACTCCATCTAAGTAGATCTTTTATCGCCGAGGTGAGTGAACCGCAAGGTTTACTCGCCTCGGTCGTTTAACCGCAACACGTCTAAGCTTGAGCTATGAATACTGTGCAACGGCGTCGACTGATACTCATGCGTCACGGAAAGTCTGATTACCCTTTAGGTATCAGTGATCATGACCGACCGCTGGCGGCTCGCGGTCACCGGGAAGCACCGTTGGCTGGAGCCTGGTTGGTGGAAAACGACCTGATTCCTGATTACATTATTTGTTCAGACGCCTTGCGTGCCCGCTCGACCTGCGCCTGGGTGCTGTCGGAGCTGGGGGAAAAGGGGCCCACCCCATATGTCGACTCACGAGTTTATGGAGCTGGAGTGTCGGCGCTATGTTCCATCGTCAACGAGGTGCCAGATACCGTCTCGACATTGCTAGTCATTGGGCATCAACCAATTTTGCAAGAACTTGCCCTGCGTTTAGCTTCGGCGCAATCCGACGAGGAAGCAGTGTATGAATTGGCCATGAACTATCCCACCTTGGGTACCACGGTGTTAGAGACCGAGAATTCTTACTCGCATTTGGACGCACGTGATGCGCGGGTCACACATTTTAATGTCCCGCGCTAAGCATGAGAACATTCTCATCAAGTATTTTCAAAGATCCAAGTCAAGTGGATAATCCACGATGGTCTGGCCTTATGAATTGTTGATGAGAGTCTCCTCATCAAATTCTCCTCATTGGCTCAGGAACGGTTCATCTTTGGTTCATCTTCACTCGCTTGACTGAGATTCATCGCGGCACAGGGCCGAATGAAGATCACAGTTTCCTCTCGGGGGAACCGTTGCGAGAAAGGTTAAGACCATGGGCATTGACACACAGATCATCTCTAATGAAAACACCGAGAGCTACACCGTCGGCGATACCCGGCTGACTCTCGACTCTTTGCGTGCCACAACCATCAAGGCGGCCTACACCACTCGCTTTGTTTCGGCCGAGCTAAACCGCAACCCCCAGGACTTCAATATCGTGGCCAGCTCAACCATGGCTCCCCGCGCCGGTGACGTGGTCATCGCGAAGGTCACCGAAATCGGCAAGCACACGGCGTTACAGTCACCACACTCGCGGCGTCAGAAGCTTTTCGTTGGTCAAGAAGTCATGGTCGCGTACGGGGATCGGTATGCCCCGGATCAGTTCCTGGCACACGTTCCAGCGAACCTCGGGCCATGCCAGTTGGTGGCCGGCGGCGGCGTCGCCTCGCTGGTCGAGCAGCAGCACGCGTCCATCGATCGGGCCACCGAGCTGGAGCCAGTTGGACTGCTAATGCGCGGAGGCAAAGTCGTGACCCTCAGTGACTTTGCCCCACTGAGCATAGACAATCCCTCGGTCAATGCCAGCGCCCAAGTCCAGGGGCATCGTGTACCGGTGATCGCGGTCCTCGGAACCTCCATGAACTCCGGAAAATCAACGGCTCTAGGCTGCCTGGTTAATGGTCTGAGTAACGCGGGGCTGCGTGTTGCTGCCGGTAAAGCCACCGGTACCGGAGCCGGGAACGACCCAAACCTGTTCACCGATGCCGGAGCCTTCAGCGTCTGCGACTTCACCGACTTCGGTTACCCAACCACCTATCGACTGGACTATGACACGGTGCGCGAGCTACTAGTCAGCATGATCCAAGAGCAAAGTGCCACCGGTGCCGACGCGGTAATCATCGAGATCGCCGATGGACTTTTCCAAGGTGAAACCTCACGTCTCTTATGCGACCCAATCTTCAAGGAACACGTTGACCGGGTACTATTCAGCGCTCAAGACGCGCTAGGCGCCAAAGCAGGAGAGAAAATTCTTCTTGACGCAGGCCTTGACCTCGCCGCAGTTTCCGGTGTGCTCACAGCATCCCCGTTGGCTGCCGCGGAAGCTCGTGCACATATGGAGAGCGAAATCATCGACACCTTCGACCTGTGTGACCCCCAGGTGGCTAGCGCACTGTTGCCAACTCGTTAGGAGCATCCATGTCCGGCACGTATTCCGAACACCAAGTGGAGCGTGAACCCGCGCTACCAGCGCTGATAGCACCCGGGCGGCGCATGCTGCTAGCGACGCTATTGCTACTGGCCTTGGCCGTCGGTGTGCTCTCGGTGATCATTGCATGGCAGGTAGGGCAACTCGCGGCAGCTTTCTCACTGGGGTCGCTGCTTTGGGTGATCGTGTTGTCGGCGGTTTTTTTCGGTGGAAAATTTGCCGAGCGGGTGCAGGCAGAAAAACTCGGTCAGCACTATGTGGCTCAGCTACGGGTGTCCTTGATATCCCACGCGCTTAAGACGAGCCGGGGACCATCGGTAGGAATTACCGTAGCTCGCTCCAGCAATGACTTGTCCTCCATCCGGAACTGGGTCACTCAGGGAATCGTGCCATTAATTGCGGGAATCCCGCTGATTATTTTTGGTGCCTTCGGGTTGGGGCTCTTATCTCCGCTCTTGGCCGTAGCCCTAGTGATTCCAGTGCTGTTGGAGATAAGTTTGCTCGCCGGCCTGGCCCGAGGCGCCTTGCGCACCGCACGAGTACTACGTCGGCACCGGGGCAATCTTGCGGCGCGCATCGCAGACACGGTGTCAGCGTCCACCACCATTAGCGCGGCCGGCGGGGTACACCGCGAGGTGCAACGTGTGGATCAGAGCGCGCAAAAGGTTGTGCATGCCTCAGTGCACCGGGCAAAATATGCCGGAGCGCTGCGAGCCGGCGCATTGACCGTACCGCTGGTGGGCACCGCACTTGTCGTAGCCGCTGGCTCATGGGCAGGATTAGGTCCGGGTCTCTTAGCCAGCGCATTAACGCTGATGGGGATCTGTGCTGGAACTATGGGGGAGTGGGGCCGGATTGTTGAATATCGGCAAAACTATCGAGCTGGCCGGCGGATTATTGCCCCACTGCTTGAGCAGGAAAAATCTTGGCGTGAAGCCGAACAGCAACTAACCTCTACCCGAGTGGCCAAAGATTTGAACCTCGAGACGTTGGCGGTGCGGATTCGCCCCACGGCCGAAGGTCTAGAAAACTGGCCCTCCCTGCGGGCACAGGGAGGAGCGCGAATTCAGGTTCTGGGCACTGGGGCACAAGCTCATGCCCTGCTTGAGGCGTTAGCGACCGGCAGGGTTGGAACTGATGCTCAGCGGCTAGGCGGGCTATGGATTGCCGAAGGCCGAAGCGAGGATTTGCCGGCTACCGAACGGCGCAAACTGGTAGGCGCAGCCTTGAACACGATGGTCCTGGAACGCGGCACAGTACTTCGCGCACTGACTTATCGACACCCCGGCTCGTCGACCAAACGGGCGCTACGTATGGCCAATGAGTGCGGTCTTGAGGTGACTAGTCTTCCGGAGGGCGAGAGCACCATGTTGCGTCGTGGAGGAGAACCTTTGGACTCCGCTCAGCGAGCCTCGTTGATCATGGCGCGTGCCCTGTTGCGGCAACCAGCAGTTCTCATTGTCGATTCGCTCATTAACCGGTTACCGCACGAAGCCCAAAGCAGATTGGCTGCGCGGCTCAACGATTACCCCGGCGTGATAATTTTCCACGGTGAAATGACCGGGATCAAAGCCACCCGCACGTGGGAGCCAACAGCGGCAGCAGACGTCGCAGTATTGGAGTCGGCCGGGGTTGACGAAGAGTAGAACCGATGAGAACAATTCAAAGGCTGGCTAGTGATCCGTCACCGGTTCGTGAGTGGCTATCAGCCCGCCAACAATGAACAGTACGGAGTTCAAGATAGTTTCGCGGTTCTCTGGGTTGGCCGAGGCGGCACGTAGCCGCGCTGAGAATAGCGCCGCACCAAATATTGCGGTAGCCACCGGTTGTTTTTCTTCTTGGGCCAAAACAACTATCCGGTCTATAACTTCAATAATTGTTGAGGTCACCCGGGTATAGACCGGGGTGATTTGATCTCCCCAGTCGCTTTCGGGGCGTAGCTGTTCACTGATCCAGATTTGTGCAAATGAAGGATATTTCTCGACAAAATCAATGGCAATGCTTGCCATGGTGCGTAAGGCATCCCGAGGCTCGGAGAGCGTGGATGCCTCGACTAGCTCGGCAACCAGCATGTCAGCACCGAACTCCAAAACTTGACCAATCATCTTGTCTTTGGAGCCAAAGTTGTAATACACGGTTCCCTTGGAGACACCAGCAATTTGTGCGATCTCGTCTACCGAAACTGCGTTGGGGCCGCGTGCCCCGAGTAGCTGCATTGATGCCGCAAATAGTCGCTTCTTGGAAGCAGTAGCCCGGGTACGGGGGCGCGAGTTAGGTGAGGTGGTCATACCGTCAGCTCCGGTTGTAGCGTCTTCAGCGTCCAGGTCTTGTGCTTGCGCACTGCCAAGAAACTCAACAATAGCCCCAGAACCATGTATCCGATCACCGGGAGGATAGTACTAACAAGCATGCTCAGATCAGCACCGTAGATCACATGCCTTAACGCCGTCACCACATTGCTCATCGGCAGGATCTGGTGCAAGAACTGCAAGGGGGTCGGAAGTGTTTCCCACGGGAACGTGCCTCCGGCAGTCACCAACTGGAGAACCATCAGCAGCAGCACCACAAATTTACCTGCTGCACCTAATAGGGCGCAGATGCCTTGAATCAATGCACTGAAGCAAAGCGAAGCTAGCAGCAGCAGAGCCCATGTCAGCCACGGGTGTACCGGATCCAAACCGACAGCGAAAACTACCACCGCATACAAGGCTGTGCACTGAATGAGGGAGATGAAAGCAAAGGGAAGCCACGCCCCGAGGGCGATTTTCCAACTTTTACCATTAGATGCCAACGCACGATTATTGACCGGGCGCATGACCTGGGTGAGGATGAATGTGCCAATCCAGGTGGCTAGGGTCATGAAGAACGGTGCCAGCCCTGCGCCGTATGCTCCTGCTTTGGTCTGGGCGTTCGAGTTCACCAGAAGCGGGTCGCCAATCACGTTTGCTAATTGATCAGAAGCAGTCGAATCAGGATTTGGTACCTGGTCCACGCCGCTGTCTAGTCCCTTGGACAGGTCGCCGGAGCCATCCGTAAGCTCGTGAGCGCCGTCGCCGAGCTTGCCAACACCTTCATCAAGGCTGATCAACGAGTCATGCAAGGTACCTGTTCCCGTCGCGAGTTCCTGGGCACCTGCATCAAGTTTATTGCTACCTTTTGCGGCTTCTTTGGTTCCAGACAGAGCGGATTTTTGCCCTTCTTCTAGGGTCGAGGTTCCAGCGGCTAGTTTTTGCGAGCCATCGGCAAGCTGGCTACCACCGCTTGCTGCGGAGGAGATTCCGTCTACAAGAGCTGGCACGGAGCCATCCAATTTTTTGGTGCCCTGCGCGAGGGTGTGTAATCCGCTTGCTAACTGTTTATTGCCGTCGGCAACTTTCTCGGACCCCTCGGCGAGCTGGTTCAGGTCCTCTTGTGTGGAGCTAAGTTTTGCGTTGACATCCTTGACCTTGCTATCAAGCTGCTGGGTAACCGTAGAATTTTTTACGGTGGATTTCAGCTTCGCGGAGATCTGATCTGCCTGTTCTTGAGTCAGGGTGCCGGCTGTGACTTGAGCATTCAGGAAATCAGCGGTGTCTTTTTCTACTTGATCCAGTCGTGTTTCGGCATCGGTCTGCAAATCTTGGATCACGCTTATAGCGTCGTTTGCGGTGGCGCTGAGCTTCGCGTTCCCGTCGGCTACCTGCCGTGAGCCTGTGGCTAATTGGTCAGCCGAGGAGGCTGCCTTCTGGGTTCCGTCGTTAAGCTTGGATACCGAGCTGGGTAGGGTAGATGTTTTTGATTCCAAGGTGTTTAGACCCTTGCTCAGTGTCTGGGCTCCCGAATTTAGCTCGGTGCTGCCCTTGGAGAGCTCGTGGGTTCCATCGACAAGCTTGTCTTGTCCGTCGGTCAACTTTCCTAAGCCACTGGACAGGCTGCCGGTACCTTCATGGAGTGCGCGTGCGCCATCTTCAAGTTTGGCTCCGCCGGTGACTAATTGCGCGGTGCCATCTTGTACTGTGACCACACCATCGGAGAGTGTAATGGTGCCGTCGTAGAGTTTCTTGGCCCCATCGGCAGCTTCACCCATTGATTTGTGGATGTCGACAAATCCCGCAATCATGCCTTCGGCAGTTTCTGTGCCAACTTCTTTTGACACCGAATCTCGCACCTCGGTGGCCAGAGTCTTGGCGAAGTTACTGGCCATGAAATTATTGGCATCATTTGTGGTTAGCTCGAGGTTTGCTGCATTGGCTTTTTTCATCTCGGCGGGGGAAGTGAGGGAAGCAGAGAAATCTTGGGGGATGGTCATGGCGAAGGCATAATCGCCATGGGCAACACCCTCAGCGGCAGCTTGCTGTGAGTCAACTATTTCCCAATCGAAAGTTGAGTCTTCCAAGAGGGAATCGACTACCTCGTCACCAACCTTCGTGGCTTTCCCGTCTCGTTCGGCCCCGTCATCGAGGTTCACCAACGCGGTTTTGATGCCACTGAGGTTTGATTGCGGATCCCAGTTGCCATAGAGGTAAAGAGCCCCGTAGAGCAGCGGTACACAGGTTACGGCGATCAGTGCCAATTTGGGCAAGGTTCCACGGGTCATGCGCTTGAGCTCGGAGAGAGCAAGGCCCAGAGTCGTCATGAGTTAGTCCTTTGGGGTGGATGATTTTGCTGCAAGCTCGGCTTCGTCTTGCGCAGGAGGTTCAGGTAGTTCGGGAGCTTCAGGTAGTTCGGGAGCTTCAGGTGCTTCGTGGTGGATCGATGACGGTTCCACGAGCTCGGCAGCATTGGGCGGCTCGGGTTCTTTCGCGATTTCAGAGGTGGTATCCGTTGGAGGGGTATAAGCTTCCACCGCCACAGACTCCGCTGAGCTAGGTGTTTCTACGATCTCGGTGTTAGTGGGTTCGTTCGCCGGCAGTTCCTGGGCTGGCTCGTTCTCGACATCGACTTCGAGGGCATCCGGACCGTTTTCGATCTGCGGGACGGCCTCGGTCCGTGGTGCCGAATCTTCGGTGGTGACTGTTTGTCCTGCGCAGACGACCGGCCCCTCCCAGCTATCGGGGACTCTAGAAACGACGGCGATGACGGTGAGCTGGCGACGGGTATGGGTTAGTTCTTCCAACGATTCCAGCCATGTTGGTTCATCGATGCCGTGGCGATCCGGAGAATCAAAAACTAGGCAATCGGTGTCGTGGTTTTCCAAGGCAAGCCGAGTGAGAAGGTCTAGACGGATCTGTGGGTCGATAGTGTCGATCCAGTCTCCGGCGAGGTGGTCAAAACCATGTCTGGCTAACCATTTTTTACTTTGCGGTCGGCGCCAGAAAGGCCCGGGTATAAGAGATAGGTCCTCGCTGACTACGTCTCGAACCTTCAGGTGAGCCTCGGGTTCATTGACTTGCGGAGAGTCAACGATCGCGCTGTGTGTGCGTAGCGTTTTAATGCCAGGCGCTGTAGACCAATGGACCGTCCCCGAGCTGGGGCTCATGCGCCCAGAAAGCATCAGGGCGAGAGCGGTGCGCTCAAGCTGCGCATCGGCAACTACAAGCAATAGCGCTCCGCGCTCGACTGCCAGAGAGGTCTCGTCGACGAGTTGGCCGTGGCGCCCTTTGAAGCTCAATGAATTAGCAATTAACACCCCTTAACACTAATTGAACTGACCGGTCAGTTCAATTAGTGCGGAAGTTTATTTACTCACCAGTAGACGTGACGTGCGTCATGGTCTTGGATGGTTCATGGACCAACAACCGGAAACCATCTGATGATTCATCATGAATTCATTATTGGCTGATTGAATCGATTGCGGGCCAACCGAGCGCTACCGCGCTGCGGTACTGACAACGAACTAGGACTTTCCATGAAGAAACGCACCACGACAGCCTTTGCGGCTACCTGTCTAGGAACCGCATTGGTTGCTGGAATGATGGCGCCCGCCTCAGCGGCCGGAACCGGGAATGAGCTGACCGAGATCGAAGAAATTCAGGGCACCGGAAGCGCCACAGAAATGGCCGGCACACAGGTAAGTGTTCGAGGAATAGTCACCGGGGCATACGCAGAAGGTGGAATCCGAGGTTTCTACGTCCAGACGGCTGGTTCGGGAAGCGAGATCTCTCCGACCGGCAGCTCAGCGATTTTTGTGTATTCGGCTGGTGTCGCAAAGGTGGCGGTAGGTGATCATGTTCAGGTCTCTGGTGAAGTTGATGAATACTACGGAATGACTCAAATTAGCGCTACGGCACAGGGTGTTGAAGTGCTCACTGAGCCGGCGGAAGCGATCAAGCCGCTGGCTATCGATATTCCTGACACTGATGCTGCACGTGAACGATTTGAAGGAATGCTGATTGACCCACAGGGGCAATGGACCGTTGCTGATAACTACAGTTTGAATCAGTACGGCGAAATTACCTTGGCTGAAGGCACCAGCTCGATACTCGACGAAGAGCGCACCCTGCGCCAGGCCACCGACGTTTTCACGCCTGGAAGCGATGAAGCCAAGGCCTTGGAGGCCGAAAACGAATCTCGCGCACTGGTTCTAGATGACGGTGCCACTTTGAATTTCTTGGGTGCCGCGGCGAACAAGCTCGTTGAAGTACCGTATATTTCGGCGTCCGAGCATGTCACAGTAGGCAAAAGGGCTACCTTTACCGCTCCGGTCATCATGGATTACCGCTACGACCTGTGGCGACTGCAGCCACAGGGGCAGGTAGTAGGTGCTCAGGATTCCGACATTCCGGTGAGCTTTGAGCAAGTCATGAACGAAGCCCCGGCTGAAGTTGGCGGAAACGTAAGTGTGGGTAGCTTCAACGTGCTGAATTTCTTCACCACCACCGGAGACCAGCTTCAGGGTTGCACCTACTACACCGATCGTGAAGGCAACCCGATTTCGGTACGCAGTGGTTGTGATGCTCGTGGTGCTGCAAATGCCGACAACCTCGCGCGTCAGCAGTCCAAGATCGTTACGGCATTGAACAAATTTGATGCAGACGTGGTGGTTCTTGAAGAAATTGAAAATTCGGCTCGTCTCGGTCAAGACCGAGACGCAGCCCTGCAAATCTTAGTGGATGCGTTGAACAAGGCTGCTGGCGAAAAGCGCTGGAGCTTCGCCCCGAGCCCAGAGGAAATTCCGGCTGACGAAGATGTCATTCGTACTGCCATGATTTACCAGCGTGATGCGGTGAAGCTCATTGATGAATCGGTAGTGCTTGATGACGCTGCCTTTGATAATGCGCGTGACCCGCTAGCACAGGCGTTCCAACGCGTAGGTGGCAACTCTAAGACTCGTTTCCTTGTGGTGGCTAATCACTTCAAGTCCAAAGGCTCTGACCCTAAAGATGGCTCCGAGAACGCAGATCAGGGTGATGGCGCAGGGGCATGGAACGCCGCACGCGTCGAACAAGCCGAAGCCTTAGTAGATTTCGCCGAAGGACTGAAGAAGAAACGAAACACTAATAAGGTGCTATTGGCCGGTGACTTCAATTCCTATTCGGCAGAGGATCCTATCAAGGTGATGACTCGGGCTGGTTATGTTGATTTGGGTGCCGAGGCGAGTACTCACAGCTACCTCTTTGGAGGTCGAACCGGGTCGCTGGATCATGTACTTGGATCGGCGGAAATTGCATCGACGGTGACCGGTGAAACAATCTGGAATATCAACGCGACGGAGTCCGTCGCTTATGAGTACAGCCGTTACAACAACAACGTGGCTCAGCTGTTCTCCCCTGACCAGTTCCGCTCCTCGGATCATGATCCGGTGCTTGTTGGGCTTCAGCTGAACAAGAAGTAGACGTGGTGAATCCGGCGGATCGAAGTTGATTCGCCGGATTCTCTTTGGAGAAAAAAGTTTACCGCCAACATTCGAAGACCGAGATTGAATGAACAATTTGACCTGTCTTCTTTTAGTCGTTAGCTGAAAATAAAGAATCTCCAAAAGGTATTCGTTTGCGCATCGTTCTGGGGCTCGGCCTTGACAACGGTTTGTGATCGGGCAGAATATGGGAAAGATGATTTGTGAGAGCGCTCACACGGTGTTTATTTTAGGCGCTTTTATGCTTCATAGTCCGGTAGAAACCCGAAAGGTGGATACCTGTTCTACCCTGAGAGCGCTCTCATTTTGGATGTGACGGAGCCTCTCGACCTCTCATACCCGCACTCACACTGGAGACAAGATGAAAACCTCGAGCAAAACAAAGCTCGCGCAATCGGTCGCACTGCTAGGCACTCTTGCCTTGCTAGCGACAGGTTGCAGCAACGCGGACGATGCCGCGAAGGCGGACCCGGCCTCCGCAGACAATCCGGTCACCCTGACGGTCACGACTTTCGGCGCCATGGGTCTAGATGACTTGTACGAAAAGTATGAAAAGGAAAATCCGGGCGTCACTATTGAGGCAACCAACATCGACACCGGTGGCAATGCGCTGGTCGATTGGAAAACCAAGCAGGCTTCAGGCGCAGGTCTTCCTGACATCCAGGCAGTCGAAGAGGGTTGGCTAGGACAGGTTATGGCTGTCTCTGATTCCTTTAGCGATCTGCGTGACTACGGAATAGAAGATCTCAAGTCCCAGTGGGTCGACTGGAAAGTTGAGCAGGCAACTGACAAAGACGGACGCATCATTGGCTACGGTACCGATATTGGCCCGGAAGGAATTTGCTTTAACTCGAAGCTCCTTGAAAAAGCCGGTATGCCTTCAGAGCGTAGCGAATTTGCTGAATTCATCGGTGGACAGGATTCCACTTGGGAAGACTACTTCGCCGCTGGTAAAAAATACGAGGAAAAAACCGGAAAGGCTTGGTTTGATCAGTCCGGTTTTGTCTGGAACGCCATGGTCAACCAACTCGACGAAGGGTATTACAAAAAGGACGGATCGTTGAATATTGACGGCAACGCCGAACTTAGCAACCGCTGGAAGATGTTGGCAGATGCTACTGAAGCAGGGTTGTCGTCCGGACAGACTCAATGGGACTGGGGTAAAGGGCAAGCCTTCTTGGATGGTTCTTTCGCTACCATGCCTTGCCCGGGGTGGATGCTAGGTAACGTCAAGGGTCAAGTTGAAGGTGCAGGCGGCGACGCAACATCGGGTTGGGACTTCGCCGGGGTCTTCCCTGGTGGACCAGCGAACTGGGGAGGAACCTTCCTCACCATTCCAACAACCTCGAAGAATCCAGTCGAAGCAGCCAAACTCGCTACGTGGCTGACCAACGCACAGTCTCAGGCGGCAGCATTCGAAGCAGCCGGAACTTTCCCAAGCAACCTTGAAGCGCAGAGCTCCGAACAGGTCCTTGGAAGCAACGAACTGACCAAATTTTTCAACGATGCTCCGATTGGTCAACTACTGGCAGAACGTGCAGAAGGTGTGAAAGCACAGTTCAAGGGGGCCGATGATTCGGTCATCCAAGAGCAGGTTTTTGGTCCAGCGACGATCGCTTTGGATGGTGGCAAGGATGGACAAGCCGCATGGGATGAAGCTATGTCGACCATGAAGAACTTGGACATCAAGTAATCACCGCCGGTAGGCCGGCTGAATCATCGGCCGGCCTTCTGGGAAAGAGAAATCGATAATGAGCATCATGACCAACAATGCTTCGGATGCCACAGGAGATACTGTGCCACCGGGGGAGCCAACCCCAGACGCGACTTATCGCGCCGGTGATCCGGTGCAGGAGAAGAAAATGCGTCGCCGGCACCGCTGGGGACAGTTTGATTTCAAATACTCGCCTTATCTCTATGTCTCGCCGTTCTTTATTCTGTTCGCACTGGTCGGACTCTTTCCGCTGATCTACACCTTCGTAGTTTCCATCAATGACTGGGATCTGCTCGGAGGAGCCGGCGAATGGGTGGGCCTAGATAACTACGTGGCCGAAATCAGCTCTCCGCTCTTTTGGAACTCGCTGTTCAATACGTTCAGCATCTTCCTGCTCTCGGCGATTCCGCAGTTGCTCGTAGCAACCTTCATCGCGGCCATTCTGGACCAGAACATCCGGGCGAAAACATTCTGGCGAATGAGCGTGCTGATTCCCTACGTGGTCACCCCTGTTGCAGTCACGCTCATCTTCTCCTCTGCTTTTGATGAGAAATACGGGCTAATCAACAACCTGCTCCAAACCATCAATATTGATCCGGTGGCCTGGAAAAGTGAAGTAATTCCCTCCCATCTAGCCATCGCGACCATGGTGAACTGGCGTTGGACCGGCTATAACGCTCTGATTCTTTTGGCAGCCATGCAGGCAGTTCCCCGCGAACTGCACGAATCGGCAGCTATCGACGGGGCCGGTTCACTGCGCAGATTCTTTGCAATTACTTTGCCAAGTATCAGACCCACAATGATCTTTGTCGTCATCACCGCAACCATCGGTGGACTACAAATTTTTACCGAACCAAAACTATTCAACCCCAGTAGTTCGGTGCCTGGTGGCCCCGAACGCGAATACCAGACCACGGTGCTCTACCTGTGGGATCTGGCATTCAACCGTGGCGACTTTGGCCGTGCCTCTGCGGTCGCGTGGATGTTGTTCTTGATCATCATCCTGATCGGACTGATCAACTTCTTCCTGTCGGGTTCAATTGCTTCATCTTCCGAAGGGGGAAGTCGTAAAAACCGTCGCCAGCAACGCAGAGCGCACAAACATGCGGTGCAAATGGCTCAGTCAAAGATTGCTTCAAACCGTATGTCCGGCTCGAATGTAACGGCCGGCGAAAAGGGCGGAGAATCCCATGAGTAGCGCAACGTTAGCTAAAACTACGGCAGCTAAAAAATCTGGTGCCAAAGGTAAAAATTTCTCGATGGATCGCCGTCCTGGATTTCTTACTTATGGATTATTGATCGCATTTTTCCTGGGCAGCACCTACCCGTTGTGGTATTCGCTGTTGATCGGTTCAAATACAGGAGCGGTGTTCGCCTCCACCTACCCACCGCTACTACCTGGCGGCGCTTTCTGGACGAATGTTGCCGAGGTTTTTAACACCATTGATTTCTGGGGTGCTCTAGCAAATAGCGTCCTCGTTTCCTCGGTCATCACGCTTTCGGTGGTCACGTTTTCCACCTTGGCCGGATACGCGTTCGCTAAGCTACGCTTCCGTGGGCGTCAGGGACTACTAGTCTTCGTGATCGCGACTCTGGCTGTACCAACGCAGCTGGGTATTATTCCGCTGTTCATGGTCATGAAGGAATTCGGTTGGACCGGCTCCCTGGGGGCAGTCATGGTGCCCACCTTGGTTACCGCTTTCGGAGTGTTCTTCATGCGCCAATATTTGGTGGATGTAGTGCCCGATGAATTGATCGAGGCTGCCCGTATTGATGGGGCGAGCATGATCGGAACCTTCTGGCATGTAGGCGTGCCGGCAGCGCGCCCAGCAATGGCTATTCTGGCTCTCTTCACTTTCATGACCGCATGGACCGACTATCTCTGGCCAATGCTTGTAGCACCGCAAAACCCCACCTTGCAGGTGGCACTGAGCCAACTGCAATCCGCAAAGTATGTGGACTACACGATTGTGATGTCCGGGGCCTTGATGGCCACCATCCCGCTGTTATTGCTATTCGTAGTGGCGGGCAAACAACTTGTATCTGGAATTATGGCAGGAGCTGTAAAGGGCTAATGACGAAACATCTATCTGAATACTTTGCTTGGCCTAAAGAATTTCTTTGGGGCTCGGCCACCGCGGCCGCGCAAATTGAGGGAGCGAGTCACAGCTACGGTAAGGAAGACTCCGTCTGGGATGCATTCGCACGTAAAGAAGGGGTGATCGCAGGAGGGGACAATCTCAAAGTAGCAGTGGATCATTACCACCGGTATCAAGAAGACGTGGGGCTGATGCGTGAACTCGGTCTAGACTCCTACCGATTCTCTACCAGCTGGGCCCGAGTCGTTCCAGGAGGGCGAAGCGTTAACAGGGAAGGTCTCGATTTCTATTCAAGGTTAGTAGACGAACTGTTGGAGAACGGGATCCTGCCGTGGCTGACCCTTTACCACTGGGATATGCCACAAGCACTTGAAGACCAAGGTGGTTGGACCAACCGAGATACCGCCTATAAGTTTGTCGAGTATGCGGAAGCGATCTATGCAAAGCTCGGTGACCGGGTGAACCACTGGACGACGTTTAATGAACCTTTATGTTCTTCGCTCATTGGATACGCTGCAGGCGAGCACGCACCTGGACGCCAAGAACCGGCGGCGGCCCTGGCAGCGGTGCATCATCAGCATCTGGGCCATGGGCTAGCGACGCAGCGATTGCGTGAACTTGGTGCTCAAGAACTTGGTATCACCTTGAACCTCACCAACGCGGTGCCCAACGATCCTACTGATCCCGTGGATTTAGAAGCGGCACGTCGGATTGACGCACTATGGAATCGGATGTTCTTAGATCCGTTGCTCCGTGGTTCATATCCTGAGGATCTTTTACAAGATGTCTCCGGGCTGGGACTGGCCGAAGTTATTCAGCCAGGTGACTTGGAAATCATCCACCAGCCCATCGATTTTTTGGGTGTGAACCACTATCACGATGACAATGTCTCGGGACATCCATTGGCAGGCGATGGACCTGAAGCTGTCGTGCCCACCGACGCTCCTAAATCCTCACCCTTTGTTGGCAGTGAATACGTCACGTTCCCGAGCCGGGACTTACCGCGTACAGCTATGGGCTGGGAGGTAAACCCGCAGGGCCTGCGGGTGCTGCTGAACCGGTTGAAGGCAGATTATTCGGATCTTCCAGCGCTATATATCACCGAAAACGGAGCTTCTTACACCGATGAGTTGTCGCCGGATGGAACAGTGGCAGACACGGAACGCAGCGAGTACATCTTTGACCATCTCGACGCCGTCGCTGGTGCTATCGAAGACGGCGTGAGCGTTCGTGGGTATTTCGTATGGTCCTTGTTAGATAACTTCGAATGGGCTTGGGGATATCAGAAGAGATTTGGCATTATCTATGTGGATTATGAAACGCAGGAGCGCATTATTAAGGACAGTGGTCGGGCCTACGCAGGACTGATCGCAGCCAACCGTACAATGGCATAGCATCGGTGCGTGGCGTTTACTCAAGCGCCACGCGCCACACACAAGTAATAAGGAATAACCCAGCTACCGCGAAGAAGTCACGATGCCCGAACCACGTAAACAACAGCCAACGCTGGAACTCGTCGCAGAACGCGCAGGAGTTTCACGAGCAACCGTTTCACGCGTGGTCAACGGTTCTGACAAGGTCAAAGCAGATGTCGTGCGCGCCGTAGAGAAAGCCATCGCGGAACTAAACTACGTTCCCAACAGGGCGGCTCGTTCTTTGGCACAGGGACGGACTAATTCCATTGCTTTGGTGATCCCGGAGAGCACAGCCAAATTTTTCGCAGACCCATATTTCGCCTCGGTGATCCAAGGTGCTGCAATGTACCTGAGCACTACAGAATTCACGCTTTCTTTGCTCATTGCCACGGAGTCAGATCCGACAAAAACCAGCCGGTATTTGCGTGGCGGAAATGTTGATGGTGCGTTGATACTTTCGCATCATGCCGACGATAGTTCCTATAGCGAATTGGCCGGCTCATTGCCGCTGGTTTTTGGTGGCCGCCCGATGAGTAACGAAAATGGAAACGTCTTCGTTGTGGACGTGGATAATGCTGCAGCTGCCCGCAAGGCAACCGAGGCGATGTTAAAAACCGGGCGCAAACATCCAGTTACGATTTCCGGACCACAAAATATGGGCGCCGCCATTGATCGCCAACGAGGTTTTGAGCAAGCGGTTCATGAAGCGGGTTTGCCTGCTGGCCCAGTAGCAGTCGGTGATTTCACCCCCGATAGTGGAGAAAGTGCCATGCGCGAATTGTTGGCAAGCGGAGCAAAAATCGATTCGCTATTTGCTGCCAGCGCGCAGATGGCCTTTGGTGCGATGAAAGTGATCGCTGATGCCGGGCTGATGGTGCCGAGTGACATTGCTATTGCCACCATCGATGATGACTCATTTGCGCGAAATGCTTCGCCTGCACTGACCACCGTGGCGCAGAATGCAGAGGAGCAGGGAGCGAAAATGGCAGAGGTAGTTGTCCAACGAATCAATGGGGAATCTGTGCCCGAGCGAATTATCATGCCCACGAAACTTATTTTGCGTGGATCCCACGGTGTCTAAATAAGTTCACGTACTTAAACAAAAATTCCCACTCGATTGAGTGGGAATTTTCTTTGGTGCGCCCAGAGGGATTCGAACCCCCGGCCTCCTGTTCCGTAGACAGGCGCTCTATCCAGCTGAGCTATGGGCGCATATTCAATTACTTGTCGCCTTGGCGACTCCAGTAACTTTACACCAGATTTTCTGCCAGAAAAAACCATTTGATAGTAAAGTGCGGTGATTCACAAAAACGTCCCGCTGGCCCTTTAAGCGGAGGCTGACCGGCAAAGGGAGAAACGTGAAGCGGTGACTTTTGGTCAACTGCTAGTCATCATTGGGTGGATTGGTGCAGGCCGTCAAAGTGCATACCCAGGAGCGAGAAAGTTAACGAGCAAAGGCCCCACCGAAGTGGAGCCTTTGATTTTTGTGCGCCCAGAGGGATTCGAACCCCCGGCCTCCTGTTCCGTAGACAGGCGCTCTATCCAGCTGAGCTATGGGCGCATATTTAGTTAGTTTGTTTCGCTCTCACGAACCTCAAATAACTATACAGAGGAATTTGAATCCCGACAAATCGACACCGGAACCTATCGGAGGTAGATGAACAGAAGGTTATGTGAAGAATTCAAAAGGGTACCGGTATACGTGACCTTGATCATAGAAAAAGGGTATTGTTCATACTAAAACCCCCGAAATTTCGGGAAATTTATCTTACCAATTCTAGCATTTAGTCCTTGCTGAGGATTGGATCACACAAATTGATTGGTTCTCAACCCCTAGCCTTGATTTATTGACAAATTCAGCCCAATGGAGGGAATGGATAATGAGCACGAGCTCCGATCAGAACGTTATCAACGCAGCACCAACCACGCACGCAAAGTTGGCAGCCTGGGTTGAAGAAGTTGCCGCGCTAACGAAGCCCGATCGTGTTTATTGGGTCGACGGGTCCGTTGAAGAGAACGACCGTCTGACCGCCGAACTGGTTGAGGCAGGCACGCTGGTCAAATTGACCGACCCGAACTTCCCAAATTCTTACGCTGGCGCTTCGGATCCCAAAGATGTGGCCCGAGTCGAGGAGCGCACCTTCATCTGCTCGAAGAAGGAAGAAGACGCAGGCTTCACTAATAACTGGGAAGACCCAGAAAAGATGAAGTCGATGCTCAACGGGCTGTTTGACGGTTCGATGCGCGGACGCACCATGTACGTCATCCCATTCGTCATGGGTCCATTGAACGCCGATGAGCCGGCCTACGGTGTCGAAATCAGCGACTCGGCTTACGTTGTCGCCTCGATGCGCATCATGGCCAAGATCGGTAACGAAGTGCTGCGCAAGATGGAAGCCGAAGAAGCGTTCTTCGTTCCAGCATTGCACTCGGTCGGTGCACCGCTTGAGCCAGGGCAGGAAGATGTTACCTGGCCATGCAACGAAGACAAGTGGATCGTACACTTCCCTGAAGAGCGCGCCATCATGTCCTACGGTTCGGGCTACGGCGGCAACGCACTACTGGGTAAAAAGTGCTACTCGCTACGTATCGCCTCTGTGATGGCTCGTGACGAAGGCTGGCTTGCCGAGCACATGCTCATTTTGAAGCTGATCAGCCCACAGAATAAGGCCTACCATATTGCTGCGGCCTTCCCATCGGCTTGCGGTAAGACCAACCTGGCTCTGCTGGATCCAACCATTGAAGGCTGGAAGACCGAAACCCTGGGCGATGACATCAACTGGATGCGTATTGGCAAGGACGGCGAGCTGCGCGGTGTGAACCCGGAGTACGGCCTATTCGGTGTTGCACCTGGCACCGGTTGGTCCACCAACCCGAACGCCATGCGCGCGATCACCAAGGGCAACTCAATCTTCACCAACGTTGCGTTGACCGACGAAGGTGGCGTGTGGTGGGAAGGTATGACCGATGAAACTCCGGCACACCTGATCGACTGGTTGGGCAATGACTGGACTCCTGAGTCCGGCCGTCCGGCAGCGCACCCTAACTCGCGCTTCTGCACTCCAATCGACCAGGTTGACATGCTCTCCGAGGATTACTTCTCGCCTAACGGTGTGAAGATCGACGCGATCCTCTTCGGCGGACGCCGCAAGACCACCATTCCATTGGTCACCGAGGCGCGCAGCTGGACCAACGGTATCTTCATGGGCTCAACTCTGTCCTCGGAGACCACCGCTGCTGCCTCCGGTGCCACCGGTGTGATCCGCCGCGACCCAATGGCAATGTTGCCATTCATCGGTTACAACGCTGGCGATTACCTCAACCACTGGGACAAGATTTCGGCGAAGCTCAACCCAGAGCAAATGCCAAAAATCTTCTTGGTCAACTGGTTCCGTCGCAACGCAGAAGGCGGATTCGCATGGCCAGGGTTCGGCGATAACTCGCGCGTACTCAAGTGGGCCATCGAGCGTATTGAAGGCACCGCAGATGCCAAGGAAACCATCATCGGCAACGTGCCGACCGGTGAAGCCCTGGACATCAGTGGTCTGGAGAACTTCACCCCGGCAGACGTTGAAGCCGCGGTAGCGGTCAACAAGGACGAATGGGCCACCGAGGTCGAAGGCATCGAAGAATGGTACGCAAACTTCGGTGACGCGCTGCCAGTCTCGCTGCGTGCAGAGCTTGATGGCTTGAAGGCTCGCCTGAACGCCTAAGTCTGACTCACTAAAGATCCTTTGGGAACCGCACTTTCGGTTCCCAAAGGATCTTTTTGTCGTTCAGCACTAAACAGATGCTGTGCTGCCGGGATGGAATCGATCCGAAGTGTAAATCAGTGCGCCAAATGCGAGCAAAGCGCTGACCAGCGCGGTCAGTGCAAAGGCTAGCGCCGAATCCGCCCCGGACAGGCCCACTAACGGCGTGGCTAAAGCGCCAATGAGAAACTGCGCGGCGCCTAGCAGGGCAGAGCCAGAGCCAGAAACTTCGCGGACCTCATTTAGCGCCAGCCCGGTGGTATTACCCATGGTGAAACCGATGGCAGAGACGAACACAAAAATCACCGCGGCGAGAAGCAGACTGCTCACCTGTAGCAGCGCCAGTACTAACAGCAGGACAGCCGAGCTGAGCAGTACGCTCAAGGCCACCGTAATGGTCCGGCGCAACGGAACACGGCCCACCAGCCGTGCGGAGACCAGCCCGGAGAGTATTAGGCCCACTGCGTTGATGCCAAAGCACAGCGCGTAGTCTTGGGCGCTCAACCCCATCACCGTCTGATAAAGGAAAGGCGAAGCGGAAACGTAGGCCATCATGGCACCAAATGTGAAGCCGAACTGGACCAAATAACCGACAAAACGACGGCGACCCAGAGCTACCTTCAGTGGCGCAAAAAAGTTACCGGTGGAGCGCGCCGATATAGCGTGTGTTTCGCGATAGATAACTAACGCACCAACAACCATCAGCAGTGCTGCGACGGCCAACACCCATAACACCAGGCGGAATCCTCCCAGTGCGCCCAAATTCGCTCCTAGAAGCGGTGCCACGGCAGGGGCCACCGCGCCGATGGTCATGAGGATGCTGAAGATTCTTGCGGTCTGCACGCCCTTGGTCGTATCGGCAACGATCGCCTTAGAAATCACCACTCCGGCTGCCCCACCAAACCCCTGCAATGCTCGTGCAATACTCAGTGTTTCCAACGTCGGAGCGAGCGCGGCGGCCACCGAGGCAAGCACAAATAATATCGTTCCCCATCGCAATGGCCGAGCTCGACCTAAACGATCCGAGAGGGCACCCCATAAGAACTGTCCCATACCCATACCGACTAAGAAGAAAGTCAGCGTGAGTTGGATGGCGGAGGCAGAGGCGGAGAATTCCGCCGTCATTTCTGGAAATGATGGAAGATACATATCCGTGGCTAGCGGGCCGGTGGTGCCAAGAATGATCAGGAGCGCAAAGAGCGGCGGAGTTAGCCGCGAACGTTCGGGTGCTGAAGGCATGAAACTAGTCTATGAGTCTGACAAGTATTCTTAGCTCTCCGGGGGTGTCACCTGATTATCGTCGGACACCTCTTGTAACGGTCCCGCTGGTTTGGCCGCAAACCAGGTCACCCCGGCACCGGCCAAAGCTACGCAAAGAATACCGAGCAACGACAACCAGCCCAGCTGTTCGCCAAGAATCAGCCATCCGATGAGTGTCCCCATCGCCGGATCGATGGCAAATAAGGTGCCCACCACACGAGCCGAGGAAATTCGGGCCGCCAACGTATCGACCAGATAGGGGATTGCTACACCTATAACGCCGCTCAGCGCCAATAAACCCCATTGAGGCGCGGAAACTTCGGCCACTTTAGGGGTACCAAAAGGTAGTGAAACGAGGGCGGCAATGGACACGGACAATGCTAAGGAACTGACCGAAGAATCGTCGGCTTTACCTACTTTTTCTGCCAGCAGTGTGTAGAGCGCAAAGCAAAGGCCCGCACCGAGTCCAAAGGCAAAGCCCACCGCATCAAAGTGACCTCCGGGTCCGGCGATGAGAATCACTCCAGCCAAGGCGAGCAAAGCCCAGACGGCTTCACGCAAGCGCCGAGAGAACACCAAAGCGACTACCGCCGGACCCAGGAAGTCCAGCGTCACGGCAATCCCTAGGGGCAGGTGTTCGATTGCCTTATAAAGCAGCAGATTCATCGCGGCCATCACGACGCCGTAGAAAATGATTGCGGACCAATTTGCGCGGTTCCTTCCGCGCAAGGTTGGCCGCAAGAAAAGCCATAAGACTACGGCAGCCAAAGCTAGTCGTAACGAGCTGACTGCGGGGGAGCCTAGAGAAGCAAACATGGAAGCCGAGATTGCTGAAGAGCTTTGCACCCCGATGGAACCAACCAGCACAAATAATGCTGCTCGCCCACCTGCTGGTGGGAGGCTGGCAATTTGTTTTGCGGGCTGAGAATTCATGGCGTGAGGCGACCTTTTTGAGTTTGGGGAATTCTCTGATTGAAGAGTATGCAGGTCAGTTAGCCAAGAATACGGCGGAAAATTGTCACAATCTGGGTTCAGTTCGTGGCTACGGCCAAGTAAGTGGGTGCAAAATCGGCTCTACTGACATATCCG
>NZ_NRGT01000024.1:0-10051 GCF_002332285.1 Glutamicibacter sp. BW77
GGAAGAGTCAGTAGAGCCAGATTTCCACTGACTTAGTAAGTTATTTTCCAGTTAAGAGTATTCTCAGAAAATCACTCCACGATGATCACCGAGTGCCGAAAGAGCAACATTATTTGGTTTATGATGCCCAACGGAGCCACTTGTCTCTACATCAATTCACCGAATTTGAGGTGGCTTGCGAAAAAGAAAATAAACGACGCTACGGTTTCACCGTGCCGTAGCACGTCTGTTCCCGGTGTATAACTCACCAAAATAGCGGTCCGTGCGCTTGAAACCCTGAACTTGATACTACGATTTCGCTCGTTTAGACGCAGTAGAAAACCGACCTATGCACAAACCAACAAGCGCAGTCACGCCTGCCGCCACCAGCGAATAGATCAAGAAAAAGGGAACTGACAAGGCAAGCCAGCCCAGCAGAAGCTCGCCAACAGTAGCCAGGTCCGAATCCGTCACGAGATTCCAACAAAGATCAAAAACGCAAAGCCCGATAAATAACAAGGACGTTTCGCGGAGCAGTGACTTCCTCTTTTTCATCCAAATAGGAAGAATTACGCAGAGGAGAGTAGAGGCGATCACGAGTGCGCCTACCCATATGGCCCACTCAAGGATCCCAATGCGGTTGTCAGATGCGAGTACCGACACAAAGCACAGCACGACTGTCAAAATTGCTGTGGCTGACCACGCAAATAAACGAGTGCCCACATCCGGCGTCATTTGCCTCGGCGCAGCCTCGACATGATCATTTTTACTCAACATTTTCATTTCACCTCGACGATTCCCAGCGCTAACTTTTAGTCCGTTGGAGGGAATGGGCTTGAGCAGTTCATCTCTACGGAATGCTGATATTTTACCTTGTCTAGGGCAGTTTGGCATACACCTAGGAGTGACTTAGTTTTATTTTATACAACCTATTGCGGTTTACCGGGGGGACGGTAGTATCAATGGATCGCTTTGGAATAATCAAGGCATTATTGATCTGGAGAAATCTTTGAAATCCGCATTTCGGATGGGCGTAGTTGCCTTCACCAGTTTTTTCTTGGCCGCGAGTTCACTGGTTCCGGCGTATTCCAGTGAAGCCAGTAGCGTGAGTGATAGCGAATCAGAGGTCGCGGCCGCAGTGGAACCGACTGAGATTCCTATGCCCCTCTCTGACCTGGCCAATGAAATACTCGATACGCAGCCCGCCAATTCGTCCTCTACCCTTTCCTTTCCACCCATAGCAACTGCCCCGGTTCTTTATGTATATTCAATCGGCGCAATGACTGTCACCGACTCTGGGCTGACAATAAAGGATGGGTTTGGCAGAAATATACCGTTGACATTAGCTTCTGGGGATGGCTCGGGAGAAAATTTCTACTCCGGCACTACGCAATCTGGCAAAAAGGTCAATGTGCACTTGGTATCCAGCGAACCGGAAGCGCCGCTGCAGGATCCTGAAAGTCTGTGGCAGCCAGGCGATCCCATTGATGAAGTGCCGGTTAATGGCGAGGCTCACGAGACTGAAGTTGAGGTGACCCCCGCCCTCTTGGCATCATCTCAGATGAAACCGCTTTTAGCAGTGGCGACCACTGATGACGCGATGACAGTCGCCACGCCTGCAGGTGTAAACGTCAATCAAGTCTTAACCTACGATTCGACGCTTCAAGTTGCCCAGCCTGCGTCTCAAGTTTCACATGCTGGTGGGTCCATCACCATGTCCCGTGCCGACGGAAATACAGCCTTGGGTGTTGAGCTCGAGGATGAAAATGGGGCGTCGACTCTCACTGTTCCCATCGCAACTCCAGCTGCGGCGAAAAAGAATAATTGGACGGAGATCTACTACACCACCTTCATTGCGCCGAAATTTGTCAATGCCAAGCTATGCCGTCTGAGCAGCATGGATCATGTGACTATGTATCACAATGGCAACAATCGAAGTTGGAAAAGTCTTAGCAACGGTTCGGCTTACGCATCGTATAAAACCGTGGCAGGCGTCAAAGTCGACTGGGCAAGAAGAAAAATGTACAACATCGCCAAGGTGGGAATATCGAAGGGGTATGACCACAACTATAGGTTCACAAGGCAAAAGCAGGCTAGCGCCAAGGGAATCAAGTTTTCGAAGCAAAAACAAACTAGCACCTATGCGAACGTCGAGATCAAGCACGCTATCGGAAATCCACTTTGCAATGCTGCTGGAGCGATTAGCCACACAACAAATATCAAGATGTACCGATCTGGCCTTGTGAAAGTGATCAGTCTTCGGGTGCGAGTGCCTAATCACGAGGTGTATGCCCGAACGAACCTCAAGGGGTCATGGACGAACCTGGATCGACTCTCCGGAACAAGCTTCTATTGCCTAACCTTTCCATGCGGACGGCAAGGTATGAACAAATCGAGAATGCTTCCTATTCGCTAAACGCGCGAAAATCGGATGATCAACTCAGAAATTTCATAGGGGGATCCCAGTCCCATCGGAACCGGCATCTCACCGGTATCCGGTGGGATTCTTGATTTCTGGCACGACGAAGAGCGCTATACCGCCAGCGTTTGTGCCTCACACCACACGCCGGAACTGTCTTTTCTTTGTTGAGCTAACGAATGACCACCGCTTGAACTCTCAAGTTCTCAACGGGCCAGCCACCCTGCGCTGGCCTAACCCGTTGATCTATTCTTTGTGCAACAATCTGCGTTGGCGACCGCTTGTGATGAGCTTCCCGGCAATAGACCACGCTCGATCCCTCCACCGTTTCAAATCCCAACTTCCAGCCTCATACCGCGCAGGCAGACCTATAGGGCTGAAATATATGCCGGTATTCCCTAGCGGTTTGGTGTGTTGGAGCATGCCCAGAATTTTATGTGCCAGTTTTTCATGCTTACAGCACTGAGCACTGCCATTCGGGTTGGGGTTTATACCCCTGCTGACGTGCATTTCGGGATGATTCGGGACGACTGCGAACGTGGATGCTCAACGCCTAGAGGCGCTGAATTAGGCATGGGAGGAGCATATAGAGAGGTTTAGAAAGAACCGTCTACCGATGCAGATGTTACTGCCCGAAGTAGCTTGAATTAACGAACCGATTCAGCATGAAGAAGGAGAAAAGATATTGGTCTAAGACTTGGTGGTCTAACTTGACTTGAAAATTCCATTCCGGTAGAAGGCTCAGCAATGAACCTGCCTATCTCGAATTCAAGAGTTTCTGGCCATCTGACCGTAACTCACCAGTCGGCGAAACGTGGCGATAAAGTGTTTGTCGGGTGATATCGAGCTCTTCGCACAACACCCCAACTTTCGTTTCCTTATGCCCCATGGCAGCCATCGCCAACCGGACCTTGGCAGGAGTCATCTTGTACGGCCGGCCACCCTTATGGCCACGAGCGCGTGCCGAAGCCAATCCGGCCTTAGTACGCTCTGAGATCAGCTCGCGCTCGAATTCTGCCAGGGCGGCGAAGATCCCGAAGACGAGCTTGCCCGAAGCAGTCGTCGTATCAATAGCAGCGCCTTCACCAGTGAGGACTTTGAGTCCTATCCCCCGCTCGGTCAGATCATGCACTGTGTTCACCAGATGACGCAGATCTCGACCTAACCGATCCAACTTCCACACCAGCAACGTGTCACCAGAGCGCATCCCCTTTATACAGGCAGCGAGTTGAGGGCGGTCATCTTTACGCCCTGAAGCCTGATCCTCGTAAAGATTCTGCTCTTCAACCCCGGCACTCAAAAGAGCATCTCGTTGGAGATCCGTGCTTTGCGATCCGTCAGCTTTCGATACTCGCATGTAGCCGATCAGCATAGATTCAACCTCTTGTCATTTATACGGTCGTTTATGAGTTCTTGAGATTGTTGGAGATCCAGGTACCGGTTTACCCTCCAACCAACCGCATCCCCTGATTGCCCTGTGAAATTGATGAACTTTGACACTGAATTCCCGCTGTCTGATTAACAGTTCGTTCCGTCTCCCACATACGCTTTTATTCTTTTTATAGGGATCTATAACAAATGTGTTACAAAATCAGAAAAAGAGAAATTTTTCAACACCCTTGACTAGCATCGATGTATTGTTCAGGTAGTCGATCGAATTTATCAACTTTCAGAATTCAGCGAAATTCATCGTTCCATCCGACTAGTCCCTTTTGTCAGAAAGCAAAGCAGGATGATCATGCAAAAATCAAGAACCGACAGGCAAACTATGAACATGGGCAGAAAACTGAAGCTGCTTATTGCCGCACTGGCCTCAATGTTGCTAGTGCTAACAAGTGTTCCAGCAGCAAATGCAACATACTTTTCAGGGGGAATGTACACTACAAAGTTTTCAGTTCGATATGTCGGTGCGAATTCAACGATGAGCTCCCTGTTCGATCAAAGTAGAGGCAACTGGAATTCCGCGGGTGTAGGGGCTGGAATCTCGAAGAACCTCTCATCGGCACACGCGATGCGCGCCGGAAGCTACACCAATGAATGGTATGGGCTGTACTCCTCAACCGGGAACCGCGCACTCAAGACAACCAAATTCAACGTCTACGTCAACACTCGCACCCTGTACAGGGACATGCCAAACAAAGTAAGTACAACTTGGTACCTGAGCACCGGCACACATGAGCTTGGACATGCCTTGAGCTTGGCTGATAATCCGAGCACAAGTTCTGCATCTTTGATGAAACACAGCCGAAATCGATCTACTATTTATAAACCACAGACTTACGACAAAAATGAAGTGAAGAGGATCTACTAATGAGAAAGCTTCTGCCCCTAGCTGCCATTGCTGGAAGCCTTATGCTGGCTCTCACTTCGTGTTCTGGTGGTTCGACAACAGCGACCCCTCAATCGTCAGGTCAGGAAACCATCCAAGAGACGGTTCACATGAATGCTGATTATCCTTCGTACGGGTCTCCATTAGCAGCAGCTGCTAAAAGTGACCTCGTTGTAGTCGGGGTCCCCGTGAAGTCGTGGGATGAGATGATCTATCCTGACCGCGTTGATTCGGATGATCCAATCAAGAACCCACAAGCTGGGTTATCTGAGGAAGAGATCAATGAATTTATCGCAGATTCTGGGGTGCCCATTACAGTTACGGAGTTCGAAGTAACTGAGGTTGTCAGTGGTGAAGCCAAGGTTGGCGATAGGATTCTTGTGGATCAGCTGGGTGGCGCTAGCGGTGGAGTTACCTACGATGAAGAGAACACAACGAATATGCGCAATTTCTCTGCGTCAACTCTGCGTAGCGACAAAACTCGCATCATGCTGTCACTCGGCGAAAACCATAGCGGTCGTCGCGAACTTGTGAATCCCGAAGAAGGATTCAACTTCGTTTCCACCACCGGGGAAATCGATACAGTTGACGGCAAAAGTATCGGCAAGACTATAAAGTCGTTCAAGAAATCTTTGAATAAGGGAAATAACTAGCTTTCCCAATTGTTCTTAAATGATCAGTTCTATGGCTCTAGTTTTTCAAAAACGGTAGCCGGCCAGTCAGATCTTGTAATCAAACACCCGTGAACCGATATGCGCTTCAAACGCCGCAACCGTGGACTCAAAATCATCACGCTGCACGTCACTGATCGCGTTCTTCGCATCATTCCACACATGCTCAATCGGATTATGATCCGGCGCGTAGGGTGGGAAATTGATCAAATGAACATCCTGCAACGTCTGACCCGAGGCCAGTTCCGCGCGGATCAGATTGTTCTTATGCCACGAAGCGTTATCCCACACAATGACGATCTTCTTCCCCGGATGCAACCCCACCAAGGTCTGCACCGCTTCCAAAATAGTAGCGCTGTTCTGCCACTCCAACCGCAACGGCAGGCATTGGCCCGTGTTCTGATTCAGAAACCCGATAAACGACTGAGAAGCCGTTTTCCGGTCCACTTTCAACACAGTTTTCGTGTTCTTCTCGTACCACGCTTTGCGCACCACAGCTTCCTGATCGATACGCACCTCATCGGCCGCGAACACTAACGTGTTTTCGTCAGCCAACGGGTCCACTAGTTCTTCACGGATTTCCTTCACCCGCTGGTCAATAGCCTTTTCATCGGCACGACGCCGGTCAAACTTCTCCGGCTTATGAAAGGAGAGTCCAGCCATGCGCAGTAGGAAATGGTACGAGGAATTCGATGCGTACTCGATGTTGAACGTGGTCGATAACCAATGGTCCAGCTTCGGAACATCCCAGAACTGGGCCGGCAGATACTCGTCTCCTGGCGGCTGGGAGAGGACTTCGTTGACAGTTGCTCGTTGTTCCTCAGTGAGGAAGCTACGGTTCAGGTTTCCTACATGCCCGGTCAAGAGCGAAGCCATGCGCTGCTGGTGCCAATCTGTCATCCAGTCAACCAGTGTTGAGGGTTCGCGGTCCACGAATTCAGCAACAATTTCCGGGGCAACGTCCCGAGAAAGAAGCAGCAAAGCCTCAGCTTTCTTCACCACGAGTTTATGCGGTGCCTTGGCTTTGTACTCTTTGAGTAGCCGGCGTTCTTCATCGGAGAGCTGTGGGGTGCGCATAAACCAAAATTAACATTCCGGCAGTGTCAGGACAGGTTTAACGCGCCGTGATCAATGCTTTTTCAGAACCGCTTTTGAACTGTGACCGCCATATAACTCTACTACAGGGCTCACCCTCACCAAATTCCTTGAGCTGCTGGACCGCATCACAGAAATCCTCGAAAGCCGCACCTGCGCCTCCCAACCGCCGGGAGGCCGGCCTGTTGTACTCAGCCTTCATGACCAGCTGTACATCGCCCTGAACCTGCTACGCCACAACACCCGGCAGAACCTTCTGGCACACCTTCACGGGGTCAGTCAGCCCACGGTGTCACGCGCCTACCGACGAATGCTCCCGCTGATCAGTGAAGCCCTCGCCTTTGAACTACCCGACATCCACGATGCCTTGAACCGCGGTGAATCACTGATCATTGACGGCACTGACGTGCCTGTTCGCAAGCATAAACCAGCGATCAGAACGCACTACTCCGGAAAGAAACGCAAGCACTGCGTCAATGTACAGGTCCTCACCACAATCTCCGGACGGCTCATGCTCTTAGCCGAACCCGTTCCAGGAAGCCATCATGACCGCAAAGCCATTACCGAAAGCGGGCTGGAAGAACTTCTTGCCGGAACGCTATACCTTGGAGATTTGGGGTACCAAGGAACTGACGCGATGATCCCGTACAAGAAAGGTCAAAGGCCTGGAACTGGTGAGCTGATTGAGCATGATAAAGCGTTCAATGATCAGCTGGCGAAGATCCGGTGGGCGGTTGAGCAGGGTATCTCCCATTTGAAGAACTGGAAAATCATGGCAGAGATTTATCGGGGAGTTTTCCATGAGTTACCGTCGGTGATTCAGACGATTGGGCGGTTGGAATTCTTCCGCCTGCGGTCGTTGGGAACCCGGTTATGAATAGACTTCACTAGAAAATGAATTTCAACGAATACCAGTCAAGTGCAAGCCGAATCTGTTTAATTTAACAAGTAATGCTGTCAGAGTCATTGACTTGAGTCAGATCATCGACTTAGTCGACTGGAACTTTACTAGTTGGCAATACGGAATAACCAACCGAAACTGCTCCGACAAGCAGCAAAATCACCGGGATAACGTACATACTCCCGTCAACCTGTCGCTGGACGTTCTCCCCATCAACCATGAAATTGACAGTTGAGAATCCCGCCCAAAAGTTCAGCGCTTGATTGACAAAGATGAGAACAAGTCCAACAATCACACTTAAAACTCCGCTTCTTAGCAAAATCTCTTGTTTATTCATATTTTTCATGGTTATATCAACTCAATCCATTGTATTTATGAAAGGAAACTGGATGTCTCACCAACGCACACGCGGAGTCCTTGGGCTACTGTTAGCCTCGTTTATGATTATAGCCACAACATCCCCGAGTACAGCGGCAATAATGGCTTCAAAAGGATCGCCACAATCGAGTGACCAACATTTGACTAATGAAACTTATGTCTCAAAGGCGAACGCGTACGGGGCATATACCGCGGCCAAGCGTGGGAGTGCCACAATTCAAGACCGCCGGACAGCGTCCAATCAAACGTCCTCTCCATCGGCAGCGGATCCTGCATGCATCGCTTGCGGAAATGGACTAGTAAATAAATGGATTGTGTCGAAGGTTGGTTCCAAAGGAACTCAATTTGGCGCTTACAAGACCATCGCTTCAGGGACTGGGCCTGGAACACTCTCAAAAACAGTAACCCAATCACGTTCCAACACATACAGCGGAACATTATCCGCTTCAAAATCAGCTGTCAGCCTAGCCGTCGGTTTCAGCATCAGCACTTCCGTTTCTTCAACCACGACATATGAGGGTCAATTACTACCCAAGCGAAAAGGATATCTACAGGTTCGCCCCGTCTACGAAACTCAGAAAGTCAAGCAGGAATATAGAAAAGGCGGAAAGATAACTAAAACGACTTATCTCACGGCCAAAAAGTTCAAGCACTTTGACTACCGTATACGTTACTAATCGCAGGGGATAACTTTGAAAAAACCAAAAATGAGAAATAAGTTTATTGCAGGGCTGCTCACCTCATTCATGCTTTTCGCTGCACCCGCAGCATACGCCTCTCCAGAAGACCCCGTCGCGATTAGATCAATTACCCAGTTGAATGATCAAGATTTCATTAGTGAGTCAATCCAGAAAGGAAATTTTGTTGAAGATGCCTCTGGAAATCTGATCATCAAAGACACCAGATCAGCCATTTCCAACGTACTTGCAGTCCCTGCGTGCATTGCTTGTGTGAATGCAAAGTTCGTTGTCAAAAAGGTGGGTGGATCCACCAAATCTTATGGATCTTGGATAACCAAGGTAAGCGGAATGGGGCCAGGTTCCCTATCAAAATCTGTAGCCGTATCTGCTTCGAACTCCTACACTGGAACTCTCTCAGCCAGTAAGTCTTTGGTAATAAGGTGAGCGACGTCCATGATTTTGTGAGCTTTGATTACACTGACATAATCGACAAAACTGGCAAGTTCCCACCCCTGGAAGACTTTCTTGTTGACTAATCCACAAATGAACCGGAAGATTACTTAGGTGAAAACCAAGAAAATTCGATTATTTCTTCTTCTCGCCGTAGTGATCGGCGTACTTGTTTGGCTAGCCATCAGCATGACAAGAGGGCCGATCACAGTGGAGGAGCGCACATACAAACCGCATGAGCTAAGCCAGGCCTTAGAAGATCTTGGTTACACCGTTTCCACGCCCTCGTATGTACCAGACTCTTACCAGTTGGATCGTGTCTTGGTTACACAATTCCCTCCACAGGATAGTAATCCTAAACAGCTAACCCTTGTTTACAAGAATCAAAATGCAGCATCGTACGACCTGGTTGCTAAGGAACTGATACGTCCCTTTGCGGATGAGGTTAACGTTCAGGAATTTCCGACCGATCAACGTTCCGTTGTCGAGGTAAACGGCTCTGAGAGCGTAGTACTTACAACAGAAAACCCGGGAGCTAAATCGTTACGGATACTTTACGCTCCAGCCGCTGAAAAAATGTATCAAATTAACACCGAAAATAGAACCAATGATTCGATTTCAGAAAATGAAATGATTTCGGTACTCGAATCAATTAAATAAAACTCGTTAAAATGATCAAGTCAATTACAGCTGATTTGACCATTTTTAATTTCAATCAAAATTAGATATGAGTCTGATTTTAAATGTCGCCCGCAAGCCAGTCAGGTTTTGTGATCAAAAAATCCATGAACGCACCTGCTCTTCAATCGCTGTAGCCGTGGAATCGAATCATCACGCTGTACGTTACCGAGCGAGTTCTTTGTATCAATCCAGTCACGCTCAATCTGGTTGAGATCCCATTCTGATCCCGCGCTTACAGCGGAAAAATTAATTAAATGATGTGATGTCTCGTCACGTCGGTAGCAGGGGTGTCCCGAACCGCTCATACCACAGCAATGCTATGTTGAACAAGCCATTCACTCAGCTGAAACCACTTGATGTAACTTGGTACGCGCATAGGATCTGGTCGTACAGCTCATTCGATTTGCAAAGGTCATTTGTGTACAAAAAGCGCATCTCAAAGATTGTTGCCCCACTACTGCTCCTTCC
>NZ_NRGT01000025.1:0-16790 GCF_002332285.1 Glutamicibacter sp. BW77
GGCATATGCCGGACCGCGGGCCATCCTCTTTGTTGTTATCGAGGCTGAATATTTACCTCATTCACCAACTAAGCTCTCTTTTTGGTGATGAAGCCCCAGACAACCAAAACGATCAATGAGCCACCAATGGCAAGCAACCAGCTAGACAGCGAAAAGAACTTGTCAACATCGGCGTTGAAGACGGCTTGGCCGATCCAACCACCAACGAGGGCACCTATAACGCCGAGGACCAAAGTTGCGATCCAGCCGCCGCCTTGCTTCCCTGGCAAAATTGCTTTCGCGATAGCGCCAGCAATCAAGCCCAGAACGATCCATCCAATAAATCCCATGGTTCTCTCCAATGGTCTAGCTATCAGAAGTGGTCGGGTTTGACCTACTTGATGGTGACAATACTCGACATTGAGTAGTAGTTCCACGTGTTTTCATGATTTTTAATGAAATTTTCAGGAAAGATTCAACCTGAAGATGAATGTTCCGTCATAAATGTGAGCATTCCGTAGCTGACAAGGCGTTAGAAAATTTTGGCAAATTGCCCGTTTTGGTTTCCTTGACAGTGTGGCGTGTCAGTCCTAGGCTGTTTAAATCTGCTTTTATGAACCTAGGGTTCAATAAAAGCTGATATTAGGTTCGCGCACGACGGAGTGGATAAATGACGACTAACCAAACGCCCATCATCGTAATGGGAGTTTCCGGTTCCGGTAAATCAACCATCGGTGCCCTGCTAGCCGAGAAATTGGAGCAGGAATTCATTGATGGCGATGCCCTGCACCCAGAAGAAAACCGCATTAAAATGGCGGCGGGGATCGCTTTGGATGATGCGGACCGCACACCATGGCTGAACAACATTGGCGAAAAACTTTCGGACAGCAATAAGGCGGGAGCGCCGGTCATCATTGCATGCTCGGCACTCAAGCGCTCTTACCGAGACTTAATTCGCAGTCACGAACCAGACACGCTCTTTGTACACCTCACCGGTGGCAAGCAGTTGATTGGCGAACGTATGGCGGCACGCAAGCACGAGTTCATGCCGACTTCACTGCTCACCAGCCAGTTGGCGACGCTGGAAGAACCAAGCAGCGACGAACATGTTCTGCTCGCAGAAGTCGCACACACCCCTGAACAGATCGTCAGTGATCTTCTCGAAGCATTAAATCACTAGCGAATTACTTACTTCCATTGATCAAGGACGACAATGACAACTGAGCTCGAAATGAACTGGACGCTGGGCACCCCGGCGTTACTAGGTGTGGCGGTGGCAGCTATTGCGCTGCTCCTGCTGCTGATTATCCGCTTCCGCGTGCATGCTTTTGTCGCGTTGGTGCTCACCAGCTTGCTCACCGCGATCGCTGCAGGTATTCCGGCAGGCTCGATTATTACCACGATGACCTCCGGCTTTGGCAGCACACTAGCCAGTGTCGCGCTACTTGTCGGTCTGGGCGCGATGCTCGGACGAATGTTGGAAACCAGTGGTGGCGCGGAAGTGCTGACAAACTGGTTAATCGAGAAATTCGGTGAAGATCGTGCACCGCTGGCACTGTCTGTAGCCTCGTTGTTGTTCGGTTTCCCGATCTTCTTTGACGCCGGCTTGGTAGTCATGATGCCGATCATCTTCACCGTCGCTCGCCGACTGGGCGGCTCGTTGCTGTTCTACGGTATTCCTGCCGCGACCGCATTCTCCGCGATGCACATCTTTGTCCCACCACACCCGGGCCCGGTGGCTGCTGCGGGACTGCTGAACGCCAACGTCGGTCTGGTGCTGGTCTTCGGTCTACTCGTTGCGATTCCTACCTGGTACTTCGCCGGTCACCTTTTCGGCAAGTTTGTGGGCAAGAAGTTCGACATTCCAGTTCCGGATATTTTGAATGCCACACTAGGTAACGGTCAGGACAAGAACCACTTCAAATCTTCCCCGTCGGTACGCACGGTCTTTAGCCTGTTGCTGTTGCCACTGGTATTGATCTTCCTGAACACCGGGTTAAACATGCTCGGTTCGGCCGGGGTTGTTGACCCGAAGGCCCCATGGGTTCAGTGGTTGCGTCTGATCGGTGAAACTCCGGTGGCGCTGATCATCACCGTTCTGTTGGGCATGTACCTGCTCGGATTCCGCAAGGGCAAGGAAAAGACCCTGATCGAAACCATCGTCGATTCGGCGTTGGGCCCAGTTTGCTCGATCATTTTGATCACCGGTGCCGGTGGCATGTTCGGTGGAGTGTTGCGAGCAAGTGGAATTGGCGACGCGATTGCCTCCTCGCTGGAATCCGTCGGTCTGCCACTGATCGTTGCTGGCTTCTTGATTGCCGCAGTTGTTCGCGTGGCTCAGGGTTCGGCAACTGTCGCACTGACCACTGCTGCGGCGATTATTCAGCCTGCGGTGCTGGCTGATACATCGCTCAGTTCCTTCGAAGTCGTCACGATGGTCCTTGCCTTGGCCGCCGGTTCGGTCTTCGCCAGCCACGTCAACGACTCGGGATTCTGGCTGATTTCACGGTTCTTCCAGATGGATGTACCCACCACGTTGCGGGTATGGACCGTTGGCCAGGCATTAGTCTCGGTGGTCGGTTTCGCTTGCGTGATGGTGCTCTACGCCATTGCCAAGTTGGTTTCCTAAGTATCACTGCAAAAAATCCCACAGCGCCCACGGGCGTTGTGGGATTTTGTGTACCTATTTTCGAAGCTTTGAATACAAGGCACACACCGCGGCCTGTACACCGGTGCTGAGTGTCGGCTCGATGACCGGAGCAAAAAACGGTGAGTGATTTGCCGGTGGTATGCCGGAGGCAAGAGTCTGCGCGGTATTGCCACCGAAGAACCAGAACACGCTAGGCGCCCCGATCGCCGAGGCCAACGCACCAAAGTCTTCACTGCCCATCACCGGGTGGCCAGGACCGACTTGCTCGGCGCCGAATTCCTCGCGGAAGTGTTCGGTTAACGCTGCGGTCTCGCCCGGGTCATTATGCAATGGAGGGAAATGCGATAAGTCCTCGATTAGAGGTTCCGGTGCCCCGGACGCCGCAGCCTCCATCATAATGATCCGCCGGATCGCGGTGAGCACGGTCTCGCGGACCTCAGGCTCAAAGGTGCGCACGTTGAGTGTGAAGACTGCCCGATCTGGGATCACGTTTTCCTTCAACCCACTATGGAAGGAACCGATCGTGACGACCGCCGCCGATTGCGGCGGCACTTGCCGGGAAACAATAGTCTGCAGTCGCAACACGATCGCCGCGCCAAGCACAATCGGATCAATAGAATGCTCCGGGCTCGAACCGTGTGAACCTTGGCCGTACACGGTGACACGGTAGGAATCGGCGGTGGCCATCGCCGCACCTTCCATAATGGTCACGGTCCCGGCCAGCCCGTTCATCACGTGTTGGCCGTAGATGACTTCCGGCTTGGGGGCTTGCTGCCACAGTCCGTCCTCGACCATTGCCTTGGCGCCGGCACCTACTTCCTCACCGGGCTGCAAGATGAAGACGATGGTTCCGGCCCAGTCGTCGGTCCCTTGGGCATAGAGCTCGGCAGTCTTTAACGCGGTGGCCATGTGCGTGTCATGGCCGCAGGCGTGCATCACCGGAACTTCGGTGCCGTCCTCGAGGTGGCCGGTGTCCTTGCTGGCGTATTCCAATCCGGTGTCTTCTAGTACCGGCAGTCCGTCGGTGTCGGCGCGAAATCCGATCACCGGACCATCCCCGTTGCGCAGGACGCCGACCACTCCGGTGCCGCCGCAACGAAATACCTCAAGGCCTAGGGCCTCCAGACGCCCGGCGAGATAATCTGCAGTCTGATTTTCTTGCATAGAAAGCTCGGGATGAGCGTGTAAATGCTTGTAGGATTTCTGCAGATCGGCGGCCATCGCCTCGGTCATGGTCAATGATTCTGGAAGCTTGCTCATTATCTGTGTGTACCTTCCGGCTCGGCTGGGTTGAGATTTAGTAGACGGGACCCTCGGGCGGGGTTTCTTCCTCGGCTCTTTCGGCCACATCCGTCTTTTGACGGTCGCGTAGCACCCAGGCCAGCACGGCGGTGGAAATCACTGCAATCGCGGTGGAGAATAATGCCATTTTCGGTGAGAGCGGAGAAAGTACAAAGACCACGATGAGCGAAACCACCAATGCGATGACCGCCGCCCGCGGAGATTTCTGCGAAACGATTGCCTGAATAAGCACGGCGCCCATTACCGTGGGCAGGATGTAAAGCTGCACGGTTTGGACGATATCGGCGGGGATCACACTGACCAACCAGGTGCCGAGTAGACCGACAAAGATGAATAACGAGGTCAGGTGCACTGCGGCAGCACCACAGATGGCCGCTACGGAGGCGAGCTCACCCTTGCGCGTGCCGGGCTTCACTCCGATGGTCGACTGGGCGATCATTGCTGCGGGCAGAAGCTTGTTGGAAATGTTGCCAATCATGAACGCCTGATACATCGAGGAGGCTCCCAAGATGGGGTAGTAGGTCAGCGGTTCGACAATCCAGATCACCCCGAACACCGCTGCTAGCGCGGCGAAGGCCGCGAAGATTCCGGATAGTTCAATGTCCAGTCCGGAAAAGAAGACTAGGTAGGCCGGGGCCGCGAGCGAGAAAAACAGGCCAATAATCATGGTGATTCGGCCCCAGTGTGAGGTGGTCTTGTCGAAGGCTCCGAGCGCATCGTGGATTTGAGTTGACTCTGGCATGGCGCACTCCTTAAATCCGTAGGTGACTTAGGCTCGGGTGGCCAGGTGGGTGATGACTAGCGACAAGATGATCGCGATACCTAGGGCCCATTCTTTAATCCAAGGCCGGTCTACACGTTTGGCGATAATCATGAGTACTGTCATGATCAGCGCAGAGGATCCGAAGGCAATAACATGGATCCAGGATCTGGGCAGCTCACCGAGTCCCAGCACCATAAAAGCTCCAACCATTGTCGCACCGGGAACCACCAGCATGATGGCCGGGTTGACCTTACGCAACGCTGAATCACCTCGCTTGAGTAGGGGAGTGAGAATCAGTGTGGCAATCATCCACATGGCACCGCCTAGAGTCATCGCGGCGAGGGCTAATCCGAAGTCTGCCTGGGTATAAGTGGGTCCGCCAAGTTCGGCGCCGGCAGAATTCGCAGCAATCGCTGCGGCGGCCGTTTCGTAGGAGACCGAACCAATCAGTCCGATACGGACCAGCACCGCGGGGGTGCCAAAGACGGTCAGCAATGCGACGGCGACCATGACCACTGCTAGCGAGGGGCCCAAGGCCGAAATTGCGCCGGCACGGCAGCTGGTTTTGATCTCCTGATGAGTCATGCCTATATGCGGCGCGGCGATCTGCGCGGCCTTCATATAGATCACGCTATGGATGATGATGACCGGGAATACTCCGATGGCGCAGGCCCAGAGGAACGGTGAATTGGCTACGGCGAGAATGTCTGTGGAATTATTGTCCACCGCTGCTGCGAGATACATGGACTCTCTACCCTTCGGCACGTGGTTTTGGGCCTTAGAAGAAAGTCCATGCGAAACCAGTTCAAGTGCCCGCGTGCACAACACATGGCACCTTGCGTTGGGGAGTTGTAGACCCGGCTAGCGCGCCCCTGGGTTTCCATACGCAACCGGTTCGGAAAGCACCGAGGAAGTTCCGGGGAATACCGGTTACGAGTGTTCGGAAGACTATTTAGTTGTTCGCGTTGTTTTCTCGCGTGCCACCCACCATACGTGAGGTGGGGCGGAACGAAAATAGTTTTTGGGCGCAACTTAGCGAAAGGAAAGAATCTCTTATGAGTATCTGACTAGCGAATAAAGGTGCTCGTCAGTGATAACTCTATTGAGAAGGGTTGCCGGGTCAGTCTATTTTTTCGCGATGGGATCCACAAATACTCGTGGAGCACCTTCCCAGAGGCTACAGATTTCATTGTGGGTGCGGCGCATAATGCTTTCCATATTGCGTCGTGCTCCCTGCGCGTCCATATTTGAGATGTTGTCGGCGACCGACTGATGCCATGCCAGAGCTTCCTCATGAGGACGTTCTGGCATCAGCCCAAGTTCCGTGCGTCCGCGCAGAATCGCGGCAATGGGTGTGGCAAGGTTGGCGAACATTTCATTACCGGAGGCTGCAAGCACCAACGCGTGAAAGCGGATATCCAGTTCCAGGAAACGACGCAGGTCACCTTGTCGGCCGTAATGATTCATTTGGGCCGAGATCAGCATCAGCTCTTTACGCATCGCTTCGGGTGCTACCTCGGCGGCTAATTCGGCGGCCATCGGCTCCACTGAAATGCGTAGTTCGGTCAGCGAACGTAACTGTGCGCCCTTCTGATCACTAGCTAGGCGCCAACGGATCACGTTCTCGTCATATGGGTTCCACTTTTCGGGACCCAACACTCGAATGCCTACGCGTTTGGTGCTGGTGACTAGGCCACATTGCGCAAGAACACGTACCGCCTCACGGATCACGGAACGTGAGACCTGAAGCTTTTGCTCTAGATCTGCGGCGAGAACGATGGACCCGCGGGGGATGAAACCGCCGACGATGCGCGATCCGAGATGCTCAACCACATGAGCGTGGAGACTAGTTGCCATGGCGCTAGTTTAGCCAATAACTGCTGGTCACGTTGCTCGGGCACCACGAGGACGAGAAATAAATATGCTTTAAACCTCGCTTAGGTCTGGGAATCGGTGGGTCTGCGCGCGTAGACTAGTAAACGTCACATGGCCGTGATGGAGGCCGTGAGTTCCCGGTTTCCAAAAACGGTACAACTCCCCGGTAACTGATGGAGACTTATTTTTATGCCTGCACAGATTGGTGTCACAGGTCTGGCCGTGATGGGCGCTAACCTCGCCCGTAACTTCGCCCGCAACGGATACACCGTCGCCCTGCATAACCGTTCGATCGAAAAGACCGACGCATTGCTTGCGGCACACGGCGATGAAGGTGACTTCATCCGCACCGAATCGCTCGAAGAGCTCGTTGCAAATCTTGAAACTCCGCGTCGCGTCCTGATCATGGTGAAGGCTGGCGGTCCGGTCGATTCGGTCATCGATCAGCTGGTGCCATTGCTCGAAGAGGGCGACGTCGTCATTGACGGCGGCAACTCGCACTACACCGACACCCGTCGCCGCGAAGCTGCACTGACCGAAAAGGGTCTGCACTTTGTTGGCATCGGCGTTTCCGGTGGCGAAGAGGGCGCACTACTTGGCCCATCGATCATGCCAGGTGGCTCAGCAGAGTCCTACAAGTCGCTAGGCCCAATGCTGGAAAAGATTTCAGCTAAGGCTGACGACGGAGCCCCATGCTGCGCATGGATTTCCACCGATGGTGCCGGCCACTTCGTAAAGATGGTCCACAACGGCATCGAATATGCCGACATGCAGGTCATCGGCGAAGCTTTCGACCTGATGCGCCACGCGGCAGGCATCGAGCCAGCAAAGCAGGCCGAGATTTTCGCAGACTGGAACAAGGGCGAACTGTCCAGTTTCCTGATTGAAATCACCGCAGAGGTACTCGGCCACACTGATGCTTCCACCGGCAAACCACTGGTAGACGTCATCCAGGACTCCGCTGGCCAGAAGGGCACCGGTCGTTGGACCGTGCAGTCCGGTCTGGATATGGGTTCACCTGTTTCGGCCATCGCCGAGTCGGTCTTCGCTCGTTCACTGTCCAGCCAGCGCGACATTCGCGCCGTCGGCCAGCAGGTTCTGGCAGCACAGACTACCGAGGTGACCCTGCCGGAGAACTTCATTGAAGATGTGCGCCAGGCACTATTCGCTTCCAAGCTGGTCTCCTACGCGCAGGGCATCGACATGCTGACCTCCGCTGCCGGTGAATACAACTGGGATCTGAAGCTGGACGAAATTGCCGGTCTCTGGCGCGAAGGCTGCATTATTCGTGCGGCACTGCTCAAGGACATCACCGCTGCTTACTCGGCAGATGAGAAGCCGGTCAACCTACTCTTCGCACCAGCCTTCTCCGAGGCGATTGCTAAGGCCGTTCCGGCTTGGCGCCGCGTAGTGTCGGTTGCAGTACAGCTGGGTATCCCAGCGCCACTGTTCTCCTCATCGCTGGCTTACTACGATGGCCTGCGCCGCGACCGTCTGCCAGCCGCCCTGACTCAGGGCCTGCGTGACTTCTTCGGTGCACACACCTACCGTCGCACCGATAAGGAAGGCACCTTCCACACTCAGTGGAGCGGTGACCGCACCGAGATCGAAGCAGTGGACACCCACTAGTCTTCGCAAGCTATTCAAATGCCCGCAGGCTCAACTAAGAGCCTGCGGGCTTTGTCTTTAACCACCGGGTTCTGGGATTTCTACGTTGCGCATGACGCACAGGTGCCTCAAGGTACATCGTTGTGCGGTGCGGGTCAGGTCACTGACTGGAAATTGAATGAGCCCTAAACCGGGGAATTAACGGGGTAAACATGGCAACAATTCCCATGCCATACACCGAGAGTCCTATGGCAAAAAACCTCCATTGAGCTGCCCTGCAACTTCCGAAATCTTGCATCTCGGCATCCGTAGCGCCCAACCAGGGTTGGAGGTCATCCTCGCTCCATCCGGTCGCGCCGGCCCCGATTCCGCACGAGGCTCCATCGAGTTGCACCGGGTAAAGCAGGATGGCAAACGAAAGTGCAAATAGTAAAACGGCGGATCCGGCGAGTAGCTGACCGTTTCTGTTTAGCCTGGATCGTATCAACAGGAACATCCCTGCGGCGCACAGACCAACGAGCAAGATGCCGTACAGTATCCAAAAAGACAGTGGCTGGTTTAGATATTCATGCATTTGAGCTTGTCCTGTCGTCGCCGTAACGCGTACCCCAATTCAGGGAACTAAAAGCTGAGCTTATATGCGTCGGATCCTAGGTAGCGTAAACGCGAGCCGTGAATATTCGGGGAAATTTGGCTGCCTGCGCATTGGCTGATGTCTATCTGCTCTATCGTCGGTCTTACTGATCAAGTAGCAACTGCGCCGTATGCAATAGCTGCACAGCTTCACTCGGTGCGATACGCACTAAAGTGAACGAAGCTACCACGAGACCGGTAACGGCCGTGGCTAGCATTTGCGTTTGCACAGCATCTACTGCTGGCCGGGCCGCGATAATTCCGCGATGTAACGCCGACTGGAGTTCGGCCCGGTATTCGCCAATAATCCGCGCTACCTCAGGGTCCTCGGAAATTGGTGCGTTGGCCGTATTGATCAAAAGACAACCGTGATTCGCAGGTAAGGATTCGGTGCGTTCAAAGGCTTCGGCGAGTCCCGAGAGATACTCGCTAACCGCAGCGGGCTTGACCGGGGCAGCTAATAGCGGCCGCAGCCGTGGCCGGACGATTTCTTCGAGATAGCTCTCTACCGCTGCATCAAAGAGTCCGCGCTTCGAACCAAAAGAGTTATAGATGCTTGAACGGCTCAGTCCCGTAGCATCTTCAAGTTCCGGGATGGAAGAGGCCTCGAATCCCTTGGACCAAAAAACCGTACGTGCACCATTGATGACGTGTGCCCGATCAAAAGCTAGTGTTCTTGCCATCACATAACCTCCCTCTTTCGGTAACGACCATTCCAGTATATATTGAAATGGTCATTACAAAACGACGTGGCTCGAGAAACATTACTCAGGAGATGGCATGATCATTACCGCACTCGTGTTCGGTGTCTTAGCAGCACTAATTCACGTATACATTTTCCTGATGGAATCCATGTGGTGGACCACCCCGCGGGCGCGTGCCACATTTGGAACCACCGAAGCGGAAGCCAAAGCCACCAAGGAATTAGCCTTCAACCAAGGTTTCTACAACCTGTTCCTCGGTATCGCGGTAGCACTCGGCGTGGTGTTTCACTTCCTCGGACAGCCGGCCATCGGCGCCACCCTCCTGCTCACCGGGGCCGGTTCCATGTTGCTAGCCGCCACCGTACTGCTCTTGTCCAGCCCGGATAAAAAATCAGCGGCACTAAAACAAGGCGTTTTCCCGTTGTTAGCGGTGGTCTTCATGATCATTGGCCTGAGCAACTAATTTTTCGTTCCAGAAGCAAAACTAAGAAAGGTGCTCATTACCATGAGTGAATTCACCAGTACCCAGATTCAGCTTGCTAGCCGTCCCACCGGATGGCCAACCGCCGAAAACTTCGACGTAACGACCACCAGCTACGGTCCACTAGAAGCCGGGCAAGTACGAGTAAAAAACGAGTTCATCTCCGTTGATCCCTACATGCGTGGACGAATGAGTGCTGCTCGATCCTATGTAGCACCCTACGAAATTGGTGGACCAATCACCGGTGGCGCAGTCGGACGCGTCGTAGAATCGGCATCGGATGAGTTACCTGTAGGCGCCGTGGTACTCCACCAGCACGGCTGGTCTGACACCATCCAAGATGATGCAACTACTTTTAATCAGATTCCAGAAGTTCCGGGAATGCCGTTGTCCTTAAGATTGCACATCCTGGGCATGACCGGGCTGACCGCGTATGTGGGTCTGACACAGATTGCTTCGATGAAACCAGGAGACACGGTCTTTATTTCCGGTGCGGCCGGAGCGGTGGGTACGGCTGCTGGCCAGATTGCCAAGTTGCTCGGTGCCAAGCGTGTTATCGGTTCGGCAGGTAGTGCCGAAAAGGTAGAACTGCTCACCAGCAAATACGGGTACGACGCAGCGTTCAACTACAAAGACGGCGATGTGCGCGGCCAATTGGCTGCAGCGGCTCCTGAGGGTATCGACGTATTCTTCGATAACGTAGGCGGCGAACACCTAGAGGCAGCCTTGGCCTCCTTCAACAACGGTGGACGTGCAGCACTATGCGGTGCGATCTCCGGATACAACTCCACACAAAAGTTAGCTGGGCCTGACAATATGGCTAACCTGATCACCCGTGGGTTGAAGCTTCAGGGCTTTACCCTCTCCAGCTACCTTCACCTGTCCGAAGAGTTTGGTGCGAAGATGGGTGAATGGTTTGCCTCGGGCAAGATCGCTTACGACGAGACCATTGTTGACGGCATCGAGAATACGGTGGAGGCGTTCCTGAATATGATGCAGGGTGCAAACACCGGCAAGATGCTCGTGCGCATCTAGTTGTTAGCGCAGTGCATGTTGAGAACTTCGCTGGCGTTGTTTAGATATCCCGGCCATTAAAATGCCAGATCTTCAATCTTTGCTGACTGTAAATATCGGCCCGTGACGCCGAAAAGTTGAGGAAACTTATGCCTTGAAAACAGCATAAGAATAATTGTTTGCCCATATCAGCTCTTGTCTAATAGAATTTTGTAGACAAGACTGATTGGACAAGCAACATTCGAAGAGGGAGTCTCTATGGTTGGGATACAAGGCTGGCATTTGTTGGTGTTGCTCGTCGTAGCTGCGCTAATTGTGGCAATCATTATTGTTGTGGTTGTGCTCGGTTCAAAATCCTCGGCCCGAAACACAACACAGGTTGGGGCCAACGGTCAGCCAGTACCCGGACCCCAGGTCGGGTACTCGGTGGACGGACAGCCGCTTTTTCAACGAAATACTCAACTTGAGACGAATGTTTTCGCCATCCTAGCTCTTGTCTTAGGGATCCTCACCGGTCTCTTTGGCATTATTTTTGGGCATGTTGCGCTGAACCAAATCCAACGAACCGGGCAACCGGGGCGCGGAATGGCGTTAGCGGGTCTGATTATTGGTTATGTCTGGCTTGCGTTATGGCTCCTCCTGATCCTAGGAGTGGTTGTCGCTCATGCACAGGCCGTCGTTTCTTAGCAAGCACTGATTACTGGTTAACCCCAGTGGCAAAAGTCGGCGCCCCATCTTCGAGCCTTGAACCATAGGTTTGGGGCGAAACTGGGGCGCGGACTTTTCTCATCAATTGCAGCGGGTGTTGGGATTGAGTACCTTCCAAGATCCCAAACCCGTTCGATACCTGGACGAAAGGTCGCCGAGCTAGAATCGGCTCATGAACGGATACGAATCGAGTTCTTCTGCGTTGGCCTGGCTCTTATGGCTGGCCCCGTTGCTGACCGTTGTAGTTGCAGTCATAGGTGCCTATGTGGCGGTCAGAACCCTGCAGTTCCGTACCAAAGTTGATAGTGCCGGGCAGTGGTGGGCACGCGTTCAGAACGCCATAGACCACTGCCTGGCCGACAACACCAGAGAACAAAATCTGGGCACAACCATGCTCGACCATCTCCAGGCACAAGGCGAAATGCCCGAGGGTCTGGATGAGACCCAGCAACGAGAGTGGCAACGGATCAACAAGATGCGCTGGAGCGTGCAACCCGAGGACCTGTTGATGATTCACGGTATTGTCAAAGATCTCGCACTGTCCCAATCCAAGCGACTCAGTTCCATGGGGATCCGCCTGAACCCGGAAGTGCGCCCTGAATACGACACGTTGCTGCGCCAGGCACAGCTGGTGCTAAAGATTGATGCGAAGCTCGGACGTGAGGGCGACCCAGAAATCCTCAAGCTGCTCACCGCTGGCTAAGTGCGAAACATTCGTAACTCGATTAACCTCGACGTTTTCGGGTCTACCTTTTGAGCTCCATCAAATTCAAAGCCGTTGCGCCGATAAAACGCGATGGCTCGAGGATTGTCTTTGGCTACCCACAGCGAAGCCGGTTGCTGTCCTAGAACCGCGGTGAATAGCTCCTGGCCGAGCCCGGTGCCGTGGTTCGCGCTAGCTACATACAGGCTATATAACTGCAGTTCGCTCCCCGGATTTCTTCCGGCGAGCGCAAAGCCGAGAAATCCTTTGGAGCCAACGGCTACGACGCGCCGTAAGTTGTGGTCCTCGTCTTGTGCGAGTCGTTCCCACAACTGGCGCCGTGCGACCATATGGTCATCGGTGAAGTAGTCTTCTGGCAGTTGTTTGGAATAGGTCTCTTTCCAACAGTGCACATGCAGCTCGGCGAGCGCAGCTGTATCTTCCAGTAAGGGCGCGCGAAGCTCATAGTCCATTACTTGCCTACGGTGTACTCGGCGAGGTGTTGACCGGTGAGCGTGCCCGAGGTTGCCAGTTGTTCCGGGGTTCCTTCGAATACGATGGTTCCGCCGTCGTGGCCGGCTCCGGGACCCAAATCGATCACCCAGTCTGCATGGGCAACGACCGCTAGGTGGTGTTCGATGACGATCACGGTGTTTCCCTCGTCCACCATTTCATCTAATAGTCCCAAGAGCCGGTCCACATCTGCCATGTGTAGTCCTGTAGTTGGCTCGTCTAGTACGTAGGTTCCGTGGCCTTTGCCTAGGTTGATGGCTAATTTCAGGCGTTGTCGTTCGCCACCGGAGAGCGTGTTCAGCGGTTGTCCGAGCTTGATGTAGCCAAGCCCCACCTGATTTAAGCGTTCTAAGGTGGTCTTTGCTTTTGGGATGTTCAGCTGTTCGAATGCTTCTTCGATACTCAGGTCGAGGACCTCGGCGATGTTCAACCCGTCCAAACGGTATTCAAGTACCTGCGCGGTGTAGCGCTTTCCCTCACAGAGTTCACAGCGCATTTGCACCCCTGCCATGGTGGCCAGATCCGTATAGGTGAACCCCACGCCGTTACAGTTTGGGCAGGCTCCCTCAGAGTTGGCGCTGAAAAGTGCTGGCTTGACCCCATTGGCCTTGGCGAAGGCCGCGCGGATAGGGTCAAGGATCGAGGTGTAGGTGGCTGGGTTGCTGCGCCGGGAGCCACGAATAGCTGATTGGTCCACCACCGCAACGTCTTCGCGTTTGGAGATGGTGCTGTGGATGAGTGTGGACTTACCCGAACCTGCCACTCCGGTAATCGCGCAAAGTACTCCGCGCGGAATATCCACGTCAACGTTTTTCAGGTTGTGCGTGTTTGCCCCGCGGATCTGCAAGGGTTCTTTACCCGGGCGTACTGCCGACTTGAAGGGAACTCGGGCCGAGAAGTGTCGTCCGGTCACCGTATCGCTGGCTAAGAGTCCCTGAAGATCTCCGGCGTAGGTGACCGTGCCGCCATGTATTCTGGCGCCTGGTCCTAGATCAATCACGTGATCGGCAATCTTGATCACCTCGGGCTTGTGCTCAACTACTAGTACGGTGTTGCCCTTATCGCGTAGGTCTTCTAACAAGTGATTCATGCGTTGAATGTCGTGGGGGTGAAGTCCCACGGTGGGTTCATCAAAAACATAGGTGACATCGGACAGCGCACTACCTAGGTGCCGGATCATCTTGACCCGTTGTGCTTCTCCACCAGAGATAGTCCCGGCCGGTCGATCCAAGGAGAGATAACCAAGCCCAATCTGCACCAGGGATGCCAAGATGGTGCGCAGGTTTCCAAGTAGCGGAGCCGCGTCAACAATGCCCAGCGTGTCTAGGAACTCCACAAGGTCGGTGACCTGCATGGCTGTCAGTTGTGCGATACCCAGGCCAGCAATTTTTGAGGCGCGAGCCTTCTCGCTCAAACGTGAACCGGCACAGACCGTGCACGGCGCGGTGGTGGAAATGCGGGCGATCCAATCGCGGATATGTGCTTGTTTGATTTCCTTACCTGAGTGGATGTAGCTGGTTTTGATGCGGGTAATCAACCCCGAATAGCTCATATTCGCGCCGTTGAGTTTCACCTTGCCCAATGGTGCATAGAGCATCCGGTCCAACATCTCTTGGGGCATCTCCTTGAGCTTGAGATCCAGATCTGGTTCGGTACCGGCGGTGAGGGTTTGCCAGAGCCAAGCATCCGGAGCAAAGTTTGGGGCCTTGATGGCTCCCTCGTTCAGGGTTTTGTCCCAGTCCAACAGTTCATCAAGATCGATACTTGCCTCGGTACCAAAACCTTCGCAGGCACTACACGCGCCCTCGCCTAAATTGAAGGAGTAAGCGCCAGCGCCGCCAGCAGTCGGGCTTGAATAGCGTGAGTAGAGCACGCGTAGCAGCGAGTAGGCGTCTGTGGCGGTGCCTACGGTGGATCGTGAATTCGCGCCCATACGTTCTTGGTCCACCACTATCGCGGCCGACAGGTTATCTAGCACCTCAACATCGGGACGCGGCATAGATGGCATGAAGGATTGTACAAACGCCGTATAGGTTTCGTTGATGAGCCGTTGGGACTCGGCGGCGATGGTGCCAAAGACCAGTGAGGACTTGCCCGAGCCAGATACTCCAGTGAAAGCGGTGATCCGTCGCTTAGGAATATCCGCGTCCACCTCGCGGAGATTATTTTCCCGCGCTTTGCGGACGTGGATCATGTCATGGCTATCTGCAGGATGTTGGCTCATAGGCTAAATCCTACCCAGCACCAAAGGACGCGCTCGCCGTGAACAATATGACGCGGAGAATGTCACGAGCAGAGTGTTTCCGGCTAGTCGCGTTAGCGTTTAACCGGTGCTTAACCGTGAGATCCCTGCAGAACGTCCGGCAGACCCGATAAACCGTGGACAAAAGGTACAAGTTCGCAATGAAGTGTGCCCTGGCATCCATAAGTCAACCCACAGATTTCTGTGAACGGTCTTTGAGCCCTTACGCTTATGAAGGCGTGCCGTAGGCCATAGGGTCGTGCGATCTCTCGCACAGCGCTCATCACTCGTCATTCTGAAGGAAGAACATGAACGTTTTGAAAAAGATCCCTCTGTTGGGGTGGATCGTCGTTGCCATTATTCTCGGCATCTTGCTCGGCCCAGTCATGCCGGTGGGGCTCGGTAGCGTCTTCCTGACCTACAACTCGATTTTCTCGGGGTTCCTGAGCTTCATCGTTCCGCTGATCATCCTTGGCTTGGTCATGCCGGCAATTGCCGAATTGGGCAAGGGTGCAGGTAAATGGCTGGGTGTGACCGCACTGATCGCTTACGGCTCGACCGTCTTGGCTGGCCTGCTGGCATATTTTGTCAGCCGCTGGCTCTTCACCGCCTCGCTAACCGGCGGCGGTGTTGAAGAAATTGGTGAAGGTGAAGGATCCGGTTTTGAACCATTCGTCTCCTTGGTAACCTCCGCAGGCGACGGTGCCACCGAGATTGTGCTTGAACCAGTCATTGGTGTGATGAGCGCACTGATTCTGGCCTTCGTAATCGGCATTGGCCTCACCGCGTTCCGCAGCACCGTGCTATTCCGTGGAGCGGTCGAGTTCCGCACCATCATCGAAATGGTCATCCGCCGCATCATCGTGCCAGCGTTGCCACTGTTCATCTTCGGCATCTTCCTTGACTTGTCGGCCAGTGGTTCAGCAATCACCGTGGTCACCAAGTTCCTGTTGGTTGCAGTAGTCGCCTTCGCTCTGACCCTGGTCGTTCTGCTGATTCAGTACACCATCGCAGGCACCATGTCCGGCCGTAACCCACTGAAGGCACTGTGGGGCATGCGCGACGCGTACTTCACCGCGCTGGGTACCTCTTCCTCGGCGGCGACCATCCCGGTCACCCTGGCCTCGGCCAAGAAGAACGGTGTTTCTGATTCGGTGGCAGGCTTTGTGGTGCCATTGTGCGCCACTATTCACCTGTCCGGTTCGATGGTGAAGATTACCTGCTTCTCGATCGCAGTATTGATGCTCACCGGCGGAGACATCAGCTTCGGCGCGTACTTACCATTCATCTTGATGCTCGGCGTCATGATGATCGCAGCTCCTGGTGTTCCAGGTGGAGCCATTGCAGCGGCCGCTGGTCTGCTGGTGCAGATGCTTGGCTTCGGCGAGGTCGAGGTGGGCCTCATGTTCGCCGCGTACATTGCGCTGGATAGCTTCGGTACCGCAACCAACGTGACCGGCGACGGCGCGATTGCAATGATCATGAACAAGCTCACTCACGGCAAGCTGGGCGCTCAGGCCCAGGACCCTGAAGATGAGCATGTTGAAGTTCTTGCAGGCGAGAACGACGAGCACAACCTAGCCAACTAGTTCGAAAATTAAAAGCGTGGCACTAC
>NZ_NRGT01000026.1:0-4187 GCF_002332285.1 Glutamicibacter sp. BW77
TCGGGCTCACCACGCTAAAAATCGAAGAGCCCGTTTACCCTGTGCTAGTATCAGTAAAAATTAAAGGTACTTTTTATCTGGAAATTTTCCGGTTTATTCGATATTTGTTTCCTCTCGAAAAGCAGGAGGAACTGAAAGAATGGTGATTCTTTTGGAGCAAAGCATTAATGATGTTGACATACATGGTTCATTCGATCCTTCTGCAAGTCGAGACTACGTCTTAGGTAAATTAACTTCGTATTCATCGAAAGATTCGATTCAAGAACTTCGCACTTTTGCTAAAAACGGATCTGTACTTCATCCTCTCTGGGGTCGAATTCAGATATTTGATAATAAGGCAATACCCGTTTTCGAAAACAACAGCGTAAATCGTTATATTCATGGCTGGATATTTCTCAGCGGATGGTACGAATCACTAGAATCGTCTCTGGATAATCTCGACCAAGTCGAGAAGTTTGTACTTGAATGGATAAGTCAATACGGTTTAATTCAGAGAAATTACCCAAATTTCGTGATCATTTACCACGACGAAACCACTGCGCAACGCTTAAAGGCTGCAATTCGATTGCATCATATTTACTCCGCACGTGGTAGGAGTTATTTGACACTAAAACTAGAACGTCTTATGGACGAAACTGCAGCCCTTCTGGCCACAGAGGAATTTTATGCGGGGAAGAATAATCATGGAATGTTCCAGTCAAAGGCGCTAAGAGACTACGCTGTCTACGCCGATTGGACGGATGATTTTGTTAGATCTAAATATCTAAGCAAATCCCTAAAACAAATCTCTGAGTATTTCCAGTTTTCCTTCACTTCTGAGGGGGTCCACATTGAGCACAGTCCGTCTTATCACCTCATGGTATCTAGACACATTCATGAACATTCGCAATTCATGAGGGCGGCCTTCGGAAAGTGTCCGCCTGAACTCGTCAAATCGCTTAAAGACGCCGAGATACATATAATTCATTGCATTCAGCCAAACGGAGTATTCCTTCCCTTGAGCGATTCCGCGCAGGTTTCTCTCTTGGGTAAAAGGAACAATGTCTTCGATAGCGAGGAATTCGCTTACGCAACTTCCGCCGGCAAATTTGGCCGAGTACCCAATGCTCGAACTTTATCTGAACCAGAGTCTGGATACTTTTTCCACCGCACGTCCTGGGGTAATAGTTCGGCTGGATATCTTGCTTTTGTGGCAGCATACAATGGCGCCTATCACAAACACTCGGATGATCTTCACCTATATCTTTGGAAATATGGATACGAATTACTGACCGAGGCCGGTGCATTTGGCTACCAAATGGAAAAACCTATGGTGAAATTCGCTTTCAGCCAACATGCTCACAACTGCGTTGTCGTGGATCATAAATCCTTACCTCGGCACGACAGGAAATACGACCGTGTGAAAATGGGCGCATACAGCGTTGGTGAATCAGGAGATATATTAGTATCTGCCTCAAATTCAAGGTTCATCGATACGGTGCACAAAAGGACACTTAACGTTTCCGATGATCTGCAAGAGATCCGGGTGGAAGATCAGATAAACTCAGAATCGCATCACACTTACTCGTTAGTTTGGAATTTCGGTCAGTTTCTTGATATTTCAATCTTCGACAATCACGTCATCGGGTACATAAACTCTGTCCCAATTATTAGACTTGATTTTTCGGGTGCCATGATTGAAAAAATAATTCATTTTAATGGACGAGATGGAGCACGACCTCGAGGTTGGCGTTTTCCAAAATTGGGACATAAACTCGCGAATTCCCAAATTCAAGTTATATTTGAGGGAAAGTCTGAAACAATAATCACCAAGATCACCACTTATGACCGTGATGCAGAAAGACTAAAAAAAGCTGTCCCGAGCCACCATCTCCGAGAACTTTCGGTTCAAGCCTCATCGGACACCGTGAACTCTACTCCGGAGCCGGCAGCTGACAGCCAAATGGAACTGAACGCTATATTTGGTACCCTTCAGTGCCAAGATAATGTGATGTTCTTTCATCTACCAGGCAAAAGCACGCGTGCAGTTATCCGCTTTTACCGCGACAACCAGCTACTTCAAGAACACCGTGGCTTGGTTAAAAACTTTGCTTGGCCTGCCGAACAAAAGGGTAAATATCGTGCCCGGATATTCCCTAAGGGAATAAACAGTGCGATGAAACCTTTCACTACCGATTGGGTAATAGTGTCGTAGCTTCAGGATCAATACATCCTGAGCCTTTTAATTCGTGCATGTTGATACAGTAACAACCCACAATTTCATCTGAATTGTGGGTAACACCTCTAGGTACTCCACCTACAGAAAGCAAAAAGGCCATCATAAACTTTTCTGGATTTAGGGTGCCAAATAGCGCGAGTTGGAACCCATGTTTTAACGACTTGGTACCGCTGACCTGTTTCGTGCCACGGTTTGTGATTGAAAAACTCAATAGGTTGATGACCTGATTATTTGTTTTCACGACCAGGCCGAAATACTTACTAATAAATAGGTTCCCGGTACTCTGAAGCCATGGGTTCACGCTTCATCCGCAAGGTCCGCACCGCATCCGGCGCTGTTGCCGTGCAAATCGTTGATCAGTCTGGACGCGCCACCACCTCCGTGGAGCACCTTGGCTCAGCAAATACCGACGCTGAACTCGCCTTACTCCTGCAAACGGCCAAGCAGCGCCTTCATCCAGGACAACTTGCCTTTGACTTCGGAGACTTGGAACAAGAACCCGCAGCCTTAGAGGAAGTCTCCGACTGGACCAAAAACGCCGAGCTACCCGTTGAGAACACTGGCCGAGGAAGGCCAAAGACCGGCACCGTCGGAGCGGCCAAAGTTGTCGCGTCCCCAGCCGTGGAACTCTGGGAAATTCTCACAGCAGCCTACGCACGGCTTGGCTTCGAAGTCCTAGCTGACGAGGGGTTTCGCGCCATGGTTCTCGCACGGTTGATCGAACCAACGTCCAAGGCCGACGCGATCAGAGTGCTGGATGACATCGCGGCCCCGCACCCATCATTGCGGACCCTGTTCCGTAGCTTGCACCGTTGCCACGACTTGGATTACAAAGATGCGTTGGCCAAAGCCATGGTCGCCTACCGAACCCAGTCCGTGGGACTCGGCGCGATGATCATGTATGACGTTACAACTTTGCATTTTGAATCCAAAGACGAGGATGACCTGCGAAAAGTCGGCATGAGCAAGGAGCGCCGAGTCGACCCTCAAATCCAGGTCGGACTCCTGGTTGATCCGGCCGGATTCCCCTTGGAAATGCATATGCTTGCCGGAAACAAAGCCGAAACCACCACCATCGTTCCGGTCGTCCAAGCTTTCCAGCAACGTCACGGAATCACCGACATGGTGGTCGTCGCTGACGCCGGCATGCTCTCCGCTGCGAATCTGACCGCGTTGGAAGATGCCGGGTTCAAATTCATTGTTGGCTCACGCATGGCCAAAGCGCCCTATGACTTGCAAGAACACTTCGATACGAAAGGAAACCGTTTCGCCAACGGGCAGATTCTGGAATCGAAGCGAGTCATGGGCACCGGGGCTAAAGGCAGAGAACGACGAGTGATTTACCAGTGGTCTGCGAAGCGTTTCGTCCGGGATAACCGGAACATCAATCTCATGGAACGCCGCGCCATGGATATCGCCGAAGGTACCAGCCAGATGCGTAAAGCCCGATTCGTGAAAACAACTGGCAACAAGCCCGTGGTGGATGAGGGCAGAATTGAGCGAGCACGAATGCTGGCAGGGTTGAAAGGCTACGTCACGAACATCGAGCAGTCCGTGATGAAAGGGCAGCAAGTCCTTGATTCATACCATGACCTCTGGCAAGTCGAGGCGTCGTTCCGGATGACGAAGAGCGATTTGTCTGCGCGGCCGGTGTTTCACCGGGACGAGGATGCCATTGATGCTCATTTGACCGTGGTGTTCGCTGCGTTGGCTATTGGTCGGCATTTGCAGGAGCGCGCTGGGATGAGTTTGAAGCGGATTATTACTGAGCTGAAGTCTATTCGTTCAGCGAAGATCCAAGTCAAAGATGATTACGTCATTATCCCGGCTGAAGTTTCTGACGAGGTGCGGGCGCTGCTAGCGACGCTCAAACGGGACTGAAAGTACTTACTAAGCGTTTGGCACGAAACAGGCGTTGAAGACCTGTTCAACGTTGCGAAGCACGAGCTTGTGCAATTGGTCTGGAGCG
>NZ_NRGT01000027.1:0-1601 GCF_002332285.1 Glutamicibacter sp. BW77
CCCTGTCTGTCAGGATCAAGTGAGACCAGCCACTCATAGCAACCCCCGCCTCACCCCAGACAGGGCGAGAACAGGAAACTCACTGCACCATGAGCATCACCACCTTGAAGCAACCAGCCCCTGATGTGTCCGAGAATAGAATCATGGATTCTTCTCCACGCTCGGACCAGCCCCGACGCCGTACCATCAGCCCTGCTCAGAAACTTGCCTATCTTGAAGGCTATGAGCAAGCCATCCAAACAAGTGAAGGCGGCAGCTACCTACGCGCCAACGGGATCTACTCCTCCCACATTGCTGAATGGCGCAAACTCCGCAACGCGGGAATCCTCGACGAGCACGCCACCACAGGCCAGTGCGGAACGCCACGGACCACGAAGAGCAAACTCACCAAAGAACAAGCAGAAATCGCACGGCTGAAGAAAGAATTAGCTGCCCGCGACGTGAAACTAGCGACCACTCAAACCGCGCTAGACATCATGGGAAAAGCGCACGCGCTCTTGGAGCAGATCTCGAAGAGCGCGGATTCAGAATAGACTCTCGTGCGTTCATGAAAAACGTCTTTGACCAGCTCGTTGAGTCTGGGATTTCGACTCGCCGAGCCAGTTCTTTGGCTGGTGTCAGTCGGGCCACGATGGCCCGCCACAAGCGTGCTGAACGTTTTCCACGCAAGCCAGTTGATGCGCCTCGGCCGGCACCGGCGAACAAGCTCACCGAGGCTGAAGAAGCGTTGATTCTTGAAACGTTGAATAGCGACCGGTTTGTGGATCAAGCACCAGAACAGATCTATGCGGTGCTGCTCAGCGAAGGGACCTACTTGTGTTCGGTGGCCAGCATGTATCGGCTTCTACGACGTGAAAAACAAGTAGCTGAGCGCCGGCGGCAGGCACGTCATCCGGCACGGAAAGTCCCTGAATTAGTGGCGTATCAGCCTGGTGAGGTCTTTTCGTGGGATATCACCAAATTGGCGGGTCCGCGCAAAGGGACTTACTTTGATGCGTACGTGATGATCGATATTTATTCTCGTTATGTCGTCGGTTGCCAGGTCCATTTGCGGGAGTCTGGGGCGTTGGCTGAAGCGTTCATGAAGCAGGTTTTTGCTCAGGATCAAGTCCCGCAGGTAGTTCATGCTGATCGCGGGACGTCCATGACGTCCAAACCGGTCGCGTCGTTGCTCTCTGATTTGGATGTGTTGCGTTCGCATTCCCGGCCGAAGGTGAGCAATGACAATCCGTATTCCGAGTCGTGGTTTAAGACTTTGAAGTATATGCCGGCTTTCCCAGAAAGGTTTGGTTCGTTGGAGCACGCTAGGGATTTTATGGACCGGTTTGTTCATGCTTATAACACTGAGCATCGCCATTCAGGACTGGGGTTTCATACTCCTGCCGACGTGCATTTCGGGATGACTGGGCACGTGGATGACCAGCGCCTAACGGCGTTGGAGAAAGCATGGGCGGAGCATCCTGAGCGGTTTGGAAAGAACCGATTACCGAAGAAAATGTTGCTGCCTGAAGTGGCTTGGATTAACGAACCGATCAAGCAGGAAGATGGAGAAAAGATGCTGGTCTAAGACTTAGTGGTCTCACTTGACTTGAAAATTTCCG
>NZ_NRGT01000028.1:0-30120 GCF_002332285.1 Glutamicibacter sp. BW77
GCTATTTTTTAGCCGGTTAATGCTGGGACAACGCCATGAGCGAGTCATTCTGGTCGACGCTGAAGACCAAATTCTATGACCGCTACCGGTAGGCAACCAGGGCGGACGCCAAGCAGAAAGTGGCTTGGTGGATTGAGGATTTCTATAACCGCCGCCGGCTGCATTCAAGCCTGGGGATGGTTCCTCCGGTGGAGTTTGAGCAGAAGCTTCGCGGCCAGCAGGAACGCGTTGAACAGCATAGGACCGTGCTAACGCTAGCAGCATGAGCTAGATCACGTGTCCACTAGTTGCGGGGAACCCCACACCCCTAGAAGAACCGCTTGTTTCTGCCCCTGCAAATAATGCACCCCTACATGTAGGGGTGCAGATACTGGCCAGGAGCGTACTGCGCCGGAACGTTATGTTGTTCCACCTACCGATATTCCACGGGTGGCAGGTCGTGACTTGGAGCCAGGGGAGTCGCGGAAGATTTTCGGCAAGGACTTGTTTACGGTGTCGGCATTGCGTAGTGGTGATGCATTGGCGCGGAATCATCTTGATCCTCGGTCGACGAGTCCGGATCCAGTACGTGTGCTGAAAGTCGAAAACCGGTTCAGCGATCGTGCATCAGTTCATTACCGCGAAGAAAACGGTGGGCGCCATGAGGTTCAGCTCAAATCGGAAACAGAACTGCCAGTGATGGCGCGTCGCCATGGCGCTCTATCGGTTTCTGAACTGTCGTATTTGGTAGCAGCTGACCAGGGAGCAGTCAGACTGAATATTAAGGGTCTGGAGCCCGAGCATCAGAATCTGTATGTGACGGGGCAGAACAATAAGACTGGCGAGTTTTTCCACGGAACATTGCAAGGTGCATTCCCGGAAAATCAGTACATTTCCGTGCAGGACGCGGACGGACAAACTCGTGCTCAGCATCTTTCCCAGGGTGCGCGGGTGACATTGTGCGAGTCCTCGATCCCTTTGGAACAGTTGCCGTGGAAAGCTACCAGTGAGCAGACTGCAGAGCCGCAAGGTCATCATGCTGAACCTTCTCGTATTGGTTCATCTGATGAGCGAGTGAAAAAGATGGATCAAGCTGAGCCAGGGTACACAGTGACGACGACGGCCGTCACTCCGACTCGGGCTGGTGTAACCGCCACGGTGAGCAAGGTTGAGGAATACGACATTAACGGTCGCCCGCCGATGCCGCCACAATCACCAGGAACAAGCAGTCCTGGTATTGGCAGGTAGGCAAGAGAAAGAGAGTGCTTGGCTTTATCCATGAGGGGTAAAGCCAAGCACTCCTTAGTTAAGGTATCGCGAAGAAAACGACTGTTTGTGCAAGCGTGTTTCTGTAGTCAAGCTTGCATAATGTAAATTATGCAAGTACAGTTAGAGAAAACGCTCTGAAAATCAGGGTGTGCCTATTGATTGGAACTTCACAAAATGTTTAGTAAGCAGACTGACGGTAAGGGTGTAGGGCGTCTTGCACGTCAAGAAATGCCAGGACTTCTCATCGATCTTGAGCTGTATCGCGAAGCTCGGTTGGAAAAAAGCAGGATAATTGCGATTCGAGAAGATGGCACAGAAGAAGTATTGGTGATGGGTAGCCGCCGCTTAAGCTCAACAGAGCAAGCCACCTCGCATATGACTCATATTCCTAATGACCGGCTCGATACAGCGTTTGAAGAGACAGGCATCCGGGCTGGAGCTATATTCCTGGTGCTTGATGCTCAAGCAACAACACTAACGATTACAGTGCTGCCGAAAGAAGCTATCGACAAGCTCCTTTTGCTCAATAGTTTCCTTACTCAGGACGGCACGTTGCTCATGAGATACCCGGATGGTTTTGCACAGGCCGTCAAGGAAAATGGTGGCCGGGTAGTGAGGTTCCATAGCGCTGTCTTGTAGTGGAGCGGTGGTAATCGAGGAAAGAGAAAGAATCCCTGGACTGAAACAGTCCAGGGATTCTTTCGTTCTCTCATGGGGTCAGTCAGTGATGCCGGGCCCGGTGTGTGTGGTGTCGCGTTCTGGATGATGACGATGATGATCGATATTTTCGGCGGGTGGTTGTATGCGTTGTTCGGTGGCGGGTGCGTCCCAGAAATCATCTGGTGGCAAGAATTCGTCGTCGTATCCTTCGACGGGCAACGAAGCGCAGCAGATCGCTAAAAGCATCCACCGCTGGATCACCACACAATCACGCATGTGGAGCGACGGCGCAGCCGTCTACGAAGCAACATTCATCGCAATCCAATCAGCACGCGGACGCAAAAGTATTGAAAAGAAACGGGAACACAGCCAGACTGCGAAGAACATCTTGGAGGCGATCAAATGACCCCGCAGCGAATACCCCGAAACGGCATGAGCGTAAGTTCGCTAGCCAAAAAAACTGGCTACTCGACCAACACAATTATTCGGTGGACTTCTGAACCGCGCGAGGTCTACCTCGGCCGAGCTGCAGACCGTCACCAAAAGATCCACGAGCTACGCGAGCAAGGGCTATCCATGCGCGCGATCGCGGAAGAAATAGGAATCTCAGCGCGCGCGGTTCACTACGCGCTCCATAAAGACGCGGATAAACGCGACACCGCCTAGAACCTGCTGGAGGTCACTACATGGCGCGTAAAGGTCGTGCCTGAACATCGCTGAACGTATCTAGCGACGTCACAAGATAGTCGCAGTCAAGAACTCGCTGAACCAGCTGGAACTAAAACGGAGTCATACCCTCCTACTAAAGTATGATTTACAAGCAGAATCATCTTCACTAGCGTGTAATTTATCGGTTGATATGAGAAAAATAGTCATCTGCTCAATTGAACTGTTCTCGGATTCTCGCAGGAAGTATCAGTTGTCGGAAATTCAGCCGATTTTCATCACTGTTACGATCAATGAGGAGTACCCGATGTTCAAGAAAAGCGCTGTCATGTTGTGCTCTGCAACTCTGGTTGGCACCTTGCTTGCAGGAGTTCCGTCTGGTGCGTTCGCTGCCTCTCAGCAAAGCACTAAAACTATTGCTACGTCTGTAGCTGCTGACTCGTCAGGTGAAGTTAGCCAGAAAGAAATGGAACAGCTGGAAAAAGACGTGGAGACTCTGTTCACGCGCTATATCCAGATGGATTCTTCGGGTCAATTCTTTGTGAACACAAAGAATCTTGCTAAGGATGGGGCTCAAGACAGGGCATCTGAGCTACGTATGCTGAGCGACTCGTTAAACCTGATGGCTGAAAAAGAATCTGAGCAAGCAACTAACGAGATTGAGCGCAAGACTCCGGGGAAAGCACTCCAGCCCTACGGAGCAACAGAATTTGCAAAGTGCGTAATTTTGAACGGTCTTGGAATCCCTGCTCTAGGCGGATCTCCGGGCATCATTTCAGCTATCAAACTTGGAATCAGCTCTTGGAACTGGGGAATCGCGGCAAAAGCAGTTGCTAAGTTCCTAGGCCCTGCTATCGTAAAATCTATGGGCGGTCCTGTGGGAATCGGCGTGGCACTGGGATGGGGCGCATGGAGTTGCCGAGGCAAACTATAAAGGAGTCAAAATGGAAAATTCTGCTCACTCAAGTAGCTCGCCTGCTCCCTCAGGTAGAGCGCTAAAAACTGGCCTGACCTTTGTATGGGTTTTGCTAGTTGCCCGAATTATTACAGGCCTGACGATTTCACATGATCTTTCTTCAATGCAGTCGTGGTTCTCGATTCAGGCTTGGATTGCACCTTTAGGGTTTGCTGTCATCGGCACTGTTATCTATTGGAAGAACTCTGCGAATAAATAATTCGCAGGATCTGGGATGTTTGATGGCTACTAGAAAAATTTTCTAGCAGCCATCAAACATCCTTTCTTGGCTACCTAAGAATTTCTCCCGTAACCACATGCAGGCAACTATAAACGTTCGAAACGCGCCCGCTGCCGTCACAAGAGACACGCAACCAGGCACACACTGAACCACGCTTTTAAAGCTGTTCAGTGTGTGCCTGGAACCGTTAAGAGCGAGCTACGACAGCAGCCGAGTGAACCAGACTGTCAGCCCGGCACAAGCACCTGCGCCGTAGGTGCTCCAAAACAACTTTTCTAGATTCTTCAACACACGTTCACGGTTCAAGTTCTTATGCTCCTTCGTCTGCGCCCCCTCGCATGGAGGGCGTCTAGCTGCACCATGCGTCGTTTCCAGACTCAATGGTGGGATGCGCTGCTTTTGGGATCTACTGGCGCATAGCTCAGTGTCGGTACAGCGGTGCTGGAGCTTTAGGAAGAGTGAGAAAAACGCCCGTACACCTCTGGCATCGAGCAGCACTTACCGTCACATATGTGACGGTAAGACGCGGTAGTTCGACCTCGGTTATCAAAGATGCAAGAGGTGTGACCGAATAAGGGCGTGTTCTAAGTTAATCTAAACCAAGTCAGATGTTTCCCTTATTCGGTCGATTGATCGTTTGCGATCAGTCCGTGCAGCTCGTGAGCTGCACGTGTAATGCCAGCATTACGGGTAATACGGGTTTTACAGGTAATGCACGTTTTACGGGTTCCCGTACAAGTTCTACAGCTTTACGGTGCGGGTTTATGGTTTCGTGTACTGGCTTTACAGCTTTACGTACGCTCCTACAGCTTTCTGTACTGGCTTTATAGCGTTGCTGTACATGCGTTGCTACGGCTGTGCGAATGCGTAGTAGATGCACTTTTACTGCACCTCTAATGCGCTGCACTGCCGAGGGCTTCACGCGCGACTGGGGCACCAGTCGCTATGCTTGCTAGCTCTCTTTGCGTCCTGTGCGTTTACGTGGCTGCGGGTAGGGCGGGAAGGTCATTTCTCCGGGGAAATCTGCCTTATGTGCTCTGAGGGTGTCCTGCGGTAGTTCAACGAGGTTGAAGGCGATCTTGGTGATCTGGCTACCGAGTAAATCATTGGTGCCGGGGCGTGCGAGTAACTGCGTCATGCGCCCTTTGGTGATGCCTGCTGCTTTAGCGATCAATGACGGCGGTACGTCGTGAGCTGCTGCGCTGCGTTCGGCTTGCTCGAGGAGGATCCGCACTTCTTCAGCCATGCTGGTTAGTGCGTGCCGTAGCGTTGCCAGTTCGTTGACTGTGGCGAGTGCGGATTGTTTGTCTGCGTCTGAGAACTTCATACCACTAGTTTAGTTTAGTTGACTAAACTAAACTAGGGTTGTTGCTATTCATCTTCGTCCTTATCCCAGTAAGCCCATGGGCGTTTAGCTTCGTCGATATAGGGTTTCGCTTCTTTTCTCGCATGGTGGCGCAGGTACTGCGACCGCCCGGATTGCGGTAGCTCTTTACTACTGGGGATTAGTGGTTGTTCTTCGCTGAAATGGCTTTTACCGAGCTTCACTCTTAGCTCCCCTGCACGCTGACCGCGTTCTGGACTCCTGATGGGCTGTGAGCGCCTATAGGGTGTTGCTGGCCTGCTCAGTTCAATCTGACGCCGTTCCTCTTCTCCCAACAGCTCAAGGATTAGGGAGAGTTCTTCTTCTGTCACCGGCTGACCCTTGAACAGGTCTAAGGTGATGCGCTGGTAGGCATCATCAAATGAGATTCCAGGCCAGCCAACCGTAGCGCTGAGGTGATCGTAGACCGATCTGATGACAGCTTCTTGCAGTCGGTAGTTTTCACGGCGTAGCGCATCGTTCTTCTCTCGCTCTTGGCGCACTAGCTCGTTGAGTTCCTCGACAGTTGTTGCCGATTCCCCCGCTGCGGTTTGCACCGGAGAACGGCGTGAGCGACGCGCTGCCAGGCTACATTCATACCCGCAGTAAATTTGCCGGTTTGACGCTGCCTTGAACCGTTTACGACACACACGACAGTTGCGCTTAACCTGCTCCGGAACCCCTTTAGGCATGCTTCTATCCTACCGTTCTAAACCGACAACTGTGGTCGAAATGTCCCCGGAAGTGCACCTTGGTGCCAGAGGTGTGAGAGCTTTTTAGTCTTGTTGGGGCTGGGACTTGCTGGGTGCTCTCCCCTGCGAGGTTCAATAGCAACTTGAGGGTAGCGCTGAGCTGCCTTGGATGGGGTTCCCCTGGGGCGTTTTCAGGGGGCTACTTCCAAGGGGCTTGTGGAGCTGTGAGCTTGGCTGGGAGACGAGGTGGGTCTGGGCGTATTAGGTTGGGCGGCGTCTAGGTAGCGATGGATTGGTCGTGTAGGAGTTGGTCGGTTTTGAGACAGGAGATGTTCTGAGTTGAAGCTGTCCATCATGCCCTGATCGCTTAACAGGATGGTTCGGTATGGGACGAAACTTAGGGCTTGTGGGCAGGTGGTCAGTTGGGTCCCGTCGTCCATCATGTGTGCGACGGCAAGCAGCGGAGCGTTGGGAGCTTGCGTCGTGCACATGTGGGCGAGGGGCAACGCTGACGCATCCACGGTTAAACAACAGGTGGGTCTGAGCTGTGGCGTCGCGGGTGTCGCGGTTCCTCTTGGAGAATTTGTCGCGACGACAACTTGATTTTCAAGCGCTGTCGCCAGGCAGTGTCGCTCGTCGGTCAGGCGGTGGCGTCGCGGGTGTCGCGGTTCCTCTTGGAGAATTTGTCGCGACGACAACTTAATTTTCAAACGCTGTCGCCAGGCAGTGTCGCTCGTCGGTCAGGCGGTGGCGTCGCGGGTGTCGCGGTTCCTCTTGGAGAATTTGTCGCGACGACAAAACCGGTACGTCAGGATTTTGCCGAGTGTCGGTTAAAAGACTGACGCTCTGCGCAGTATGTGACTTGGAGAGTGCACACTGCGCAGAGCGTCAGGTGGTCATCTTCCCCACGAAGAGAGATGACCGGTTGCCCGCGTAAAGGAATTTTATGAGGGCAAGTCTATGAAATTTGTGGGGCGTGGCCACCTATACCGTTTGGTATTTGGTGGCCACGCGTCGTTCGAAAAAAGCAGCGGATCGGGAGGGCTTTTTTCGTGCCCATGTGGGCAGGAGGCTAAGTACGCAACCAAAATCTGGTTACGTGCTTTTCCCGCCCTCCGCTGCCGAATTATTACATAGCTAAACCCCCTGTTGTCATTTTCAGAAGTCGCCTGCACTGAATGTCAGAAGTCCTCTGCACTACGATTTCTCGCCCACAAGCGGAACCTCTCTACTGTGACATCATGAAAGCCACCTCGGGTGAGCAGGTCTCACTTTTCATTTCACGGCGATGACGATCAATTCGCCCTGCGCACCACCGACAGCCTGACCGCTCCAACCGCCAAACACCCGTTCAACGGTGAACCCCGCCGTAGTGAGGTCGTTTCGCAGCTGCTCCTCGCTGCGGAAGGCGAGGATCATGGTTTCGGTTTCCTCAAAAATTTCCGGGCGAACACGGTGCTCGGTCATCGTAACGAGTCCGCTTTCTAGCGCAGTACATTCGATCCAAGTCTCGATGGTCGTGCCATCCGGGAGCGTGTATGAACCGTGGGTGTTGGCAGGTGTCCAGCGTTCCCATACTCTGGCAGCAGGATCGCGGGAGTCGAACGCCAGCCGACCACCGGGCACGAGGCTCCGATACACATCTTCAAGGGTCTGTGCCCAATCATCGTCGTTGCTGATCGCCTGCGCCACGTGCGAGGTCATGATTGCTACGTCGAAGGATTCCCCCGCAGGGATCTGGGACGAAGTGCCACCAACCCAATCCACATTGCCTGATTCGGGCTTACGCTGTGCGGCCGCAAGTGAGTCGAAATCTGGATCGATGCCGACTACGCGATGACCAGCAGCAGCGATCGCCAGCGTCAACCGACCCGTACCGCACCCCAGGTCGAGCACTTTCGTGTCGGGGCGTTCATTGACAAATGCGAGGAAGAATTCATCATCCGCAGCCCATGTATTCTCGGTGTCGTATAAGGCTGCAAGTTGCTCGCCTGTGAGTGGAGACGTCATTCAACTACCTTACGGTTCACACGGTGCACCACATCAGAGAACATGCCGGAAGCAATGTGACAACGAATTTATGGAAGTGATCGACCCATAATCGTGTCCGTATGAAGGTCCGCTTGCGGGCACGTGCCATCGGTGAATCACGCTGTTGAAAGACTTTCCCACGGATTCGAACAGCAAATTCTCCTCCCTTAGCCAGTTGCCGCTCGGATGGAACAAAAAGTGGCTTTGGAAGGTCTCATAACCTATAGGTTGCAAGACGTCTCACCACCTACCACTCCCCTGATGAAAAATTCGCGGAAACTCAACGGTTCGAAATTCTCGCAACCATGTGTCGCAACCAATGACGTAAAATCAGGTCAACACCATTAGTTGCGAGACACTTTCGAAGGACCGATGACCAAACTGATCGGATACGCCCGCGTATCAACGAAAGCCCAAGACGCCGACCGGCAAATCCAGGATCTTCTTGCGGCTGGGGTCCGGCGCGATGACCTCTATATCGACCACGGCCTATCCGGCGCATTGGCGAAGCGGCCCGGACTCGGTAAGGCGCTCGAATCGCTGCACCCGAACGACACGCTCGTGATCACCACCCTGGACAGACTCGGGCGCTCCACCCAAAAAATGCTCGAATTAGCCGAAGAACTGCGTGAACGGAATATCGGACTGCGCGTGCTCAATCTTGGCGGCGGCGGCGTTGACACCAAAACACCCATGGGTGCCATGGTCTTCACCGTCATGGCAGCACTGGCCCAAATGGAATTAGAGATCAAACGCGAACGCATCAACGACTCCGTCACCAAACGCCGCACCTGCGGCGGCGACCTTGGAGGTCGACGCCCGACCTTTACCGAGTCCCAGATCCGCACCGCCGCAAAACTCATCCAGGCCGGCGAACCAGCAACACAAGTCGCCAAAGACATGGGCATGTCCCGCGCAACCCTCTACCGACGGATCAATAAAATGGACAAGCTTCACACCAATTAGTTCATTCATAGAGATCGACGTCATCGGGCCTGGGCCATCCCCTTAAGTTTGCCGGCCATGAGACGCCCAAAGTCTTCCGCCGATTGAATACCCTCTTTCCCAAGTTAGGAGTATTCTCAGAAGATCACTCCACGAAGATTACCGAGCGTCAGAGGCGAAACCGGGGAACGTACCTGAATAAAATTCAGTAAAGCTCGTGGTCGGTCAGCTTAGGGCAAGCTGCCCTCAATGGAGGAAGATATGAACACGCCCGAACTGCATACCCCCGCCACCCAACGTCTCAACGAGCTGCTGCACTGCCCTATAACTCAAAGGCACCTCACCGCGTATGGATGGGTGGAAGGCATGCCAGTAGTCTTTGCCCACCGAGATGAGCTGGTGGAAGACGTCATGGGGTTTGTTTCCGTCCATGGACGGGCTGTGCTTCTGGTGCTCACCAACGCTCAAACTGACGCCTTGCAACTGTGGCATGTCACCATCCCCAGCCCCCTCTTCACCAGAGTTGTTCCTCTGCCATCGGGAACTACGCTCGCGGAACTCTGCGTCAGGCACAGCGAGAATAGGATCACGCGCTTTCGCGTCCATTTCTGGGCTCATAGCGCCGCGCTTCACCAGATCCCCCTCTACGTCAGCAACGACAACAGGGCGGCGGATGCCCAGCTGTCATCTGATAATCGCTGAGCCTTGTGCCAATTCCCTAGTCAAACCTTTTAAATTTCTGAGAATCCTCACCGATCCCCAGTTTCGACGCTTCATATGCGCTCTGAGCAACGCGCGGCCCCCAGCCTTTGCCTGTCTGACTAGTCATTTTCAGCATTCTTCCGCCAATCCACTTTTTCTTTCCACAGGCAATTTGATTCCTTGAAAAACTGCCAATTGATGAGTTGACGTGAACTTTTATTAACGTTTACCTGAATCGGTAGCGTTGTTGCGCTGATCCTCCTAGGGTGGAAACAACACACTAAGAACCGCAGCGACAGGCAGCCAGTCTGCGTTGTGTCTTGTTCCAAGCTGATGGGGATCACTCGGAAGACTCAAGAACACAGTGGAGGTAGTACCAATGCCAGGACGTCTCGTAAGAACGCAAACTGCCGAACGCGTCAGCGATCTGCTCGGATCATGTGAAGGACGCGCACACCTCGCCGCGCACGGCTGGGCTCAGGGAATGCCAGTGGTCATGGCTGATCCTGCCGAACTTCTCAACGACGTCATGGGCATGGTATCCATGCACGGGCGATCTGCGTTGGTCGCTATGCTCGACGCTGGCTCTGATGAACTTAAATTCCTCTATGTTTCCCCGCCGAACCCCGTATTGAAGTCAGTCGATCCGGAGGAAGCTACAACTCACATCCCAGAGCTTTTTGCTCGCACAGAGAATCAAGGCGCGGTAACTTTCCGAGTAAAGTATTGGGATTCCTGCGCAGTGGCACTGCCCATCCCGGTATTCCACCCAGTGTCAGACACGAAAAGCTACGGGCAGCGCTTGAGCCTCTGACCCTTTCCGCGCACTTTCGGATGGCAGAGAAAGGAGCATTGCGGCTTAAGGCCAGTCATCGGCCATGCCGCACAGCTAAATCCGTAGCTCTCTACCAGTAAGTCTTTTATTGCGCCGTTCTATCACCGGTTTGATCAGCCTCGTTCAGCTTCGAAAGCTGAAGAGGTTCAGGCTCCGCTTTCGCTTCATTAATCGAGCACGCCTGTGGTGCGTGCTACGAGTGCGGATGCTCATGTGAATCGTGGGAAAGGCGCTGCAGGTCTTGGTTCACCGCGTCGGGGTTTTCTTCTGCCGCGAGACGATGCACAGCTTCGAGCAGTCCTTGGACTTCTGCAACGCGGTGAGACCAATAAGTGGTCTCTAAACCGAAACCTAAAGCCGACTCCTTGGCGAACTGGTGTAACCCGTTAAGGTGGGTCTCCAAAGCGCTGGTCAAGTCATCGTACTGGTCAGGTGAGAGAGATAGATGAATGTCTTTGCGGTGGGTGTTCAACATGAACTCCTGGGTTGTCCAATAGTTCTATGGCCTCTGACCTTACTGCGGGGTAACAGGTATAGATCAAGACCGGAGAAATTTACTCAGCAACCCCACAAGAACCGTGACCAGCCAAGAAAAATCGGTCTTTGCTGAAGTACAGGACGCGGGCACCGAAGTAAAGCGAAATGGGATTGCCCCGGCCAAGCCTAAAGGAACACCGGCATGCTACGCCATGACGCAGGCCTCACCGGCAGTTCTTCACCCGGTTCCCGTGAACAGCCACTCGAGGCATCCGAATGGCCGTGTTTCTCCTCGCGGTCAATATCTTCTATTCACGGTGGACCGCAAGACGGAACCATTGGAGACACAACCTCTTTCGGGCACGACTCAAAAATCTAAAAATCAGCCAAAAAATCTGAAGTCAGCTGCATCCCGTAAACCACTGACCATGGATTGTGGGAAATACCGTTCCGGAATCAGGTTTCGGGAATCCGAAAAGACTGCGAATCCGCTCACTGACGGATAAGGCGCGAGCAGTTGATCCTGCGTCCCATAAATGACCGTTTTCGGTCCTTCTGCAAACAGGGGCCATTACCACTTCAGTTTTACGGGATGTCGAAATACAGCGCTCAGTCTGGAATACTAGGGGTGTGCAAAAATCCGCCCGCTCGACACGTGTTCTCAGAGGCACGACCGCCGCATTCTTTGCGACGTTCGTTTCTCTGTGCTCCCACGTACTCGCAGGCGGAGACGTACCAGGACTCCTGAACGTCGCGCTGCCTCTCGCGCTGTCGTTTCTAGTGTGCATGTTGCTTAGCGGTCGACAATTCACCCTGTGGCGCTTGGCCGGGATGGTTGGATTCAGCCAGCTGCTCTTTCATCTGTTGTTCTCGATGGGGGCCGGGCATTCAGCTGCGTCCATCATTGGCGGGCAGGGCATGCACGCGCATCATGGGATGACTATGCCCATAGATGTCACTACCTCGGTCGACGCTGCCACCATGAGCCATGGTGATACCACGATGCTTCTAGCCCACCTCATGGCGGGCCTTGCTACCGTGCTGGTTCTGCATCGTAGCGAACAAATGCTCATCGCTGCCGCTAACATCGTTGACCTATTGACCTGGAAACTGCTGTGGCGACTAGTTACTTTCGCCTACCAGCTAATCCACCCACAGCCGACTCCCACTGCCCCGCGTGAAATCCCGACCTGCACGATATGCGTGTATTCAACGTCGGTTATTCGTCGGGGTCCACCCGCACTCACCACGGTGTAAGATCACTCCCATTTACAGATCAACGCGTCTGTGGGTTTTTTACGTCTGCCTTACTGACGACTGACAGGCGGATTTGTTGCGTCTCGTGTTGCTGTCCACAGGAATTTGCTCGTATGCAAGACCGCTTTGAACCCGGGCCTGGCATGCTGCTTCACGCACAACTATTCATCGTGATGATTTCCTAGCTCAGCAACTGCCTGCGTCGTTTCGCGCCCCGTCGCTCAGTAATCCGCACAGTGCGCTTACACCATAGACTTCCATGCCCTTCTTCTGAGGGCATTCCCTCACCATGCCATCCCCAACAACCGGTTGCCCTGCATATTGCTCGGCATCCAGAGTTTTTGGGCTCAACAGCATATCTCCTTCGAAGCGCGCTGTCTGCGCTTCCATATTTTTAGGATGAACCTTGAACACCTCTTTTGCTCTGCGTACCGCTGCCCTCTGTGCCGCTGCCCTGCTCACCCTGAGCGGCTGCGCTACAAACTCCGCCGAGAACAGCCCCGCATCACCGGCCAATGCCACGGTCACCATGAAAGATCCGTGGGTGAAGGCCGCTGACGAAGGCATGTCCGCAGGATTCGGCACCATTGAAAACACCGGGGACCACGACATCACCGTTACCTCCGTGACCAGCCCTGCCTCCACCGACCTGGAACTGCACGAGACCGTAGCCAATGAATCCGGGGCCATGGTCATGCGTGAAAAAACCGGTGGCTTCACCATCCCCGCCCATAGCGAACTGCATCTGGAACCCGGGGGAGACCACATCATGCTCATGGACCTCACCGAACCACTGCAACCAGGCAATGATGTGAACCTGACCCTGACCTTCTCCGATGACACCACCTTCGATGTCACCGCCCCCGTCAAGGAGTTCGCCGGAGCCAACGAAAAATACGAAGGCACCGAGCACGGGGACATGGACCACAGCACCATGGATATGGACCATTCCGCATCGGAAAGCACCCACGATCACTAATGCCCCACGAAAAGACACCCTTTCAAAGTGGCCCGAGTCGGCGCGGAGTACTGTTCGGTGGAGCCGCCGCAGGGCTGGGAGCGATCGCAGCCCTCGGCATTGAGTCCTTGACTAGCACCACCGCGCCCGCTGAGGCAGCGAATCAGTTGCACGGGAACACCGTGATTCCGTTCTATGGCCCCCACCAAGCAGGCATCGCTACGAAACCGCAAGCCCACGCCACCTACATCTCTCTCGCCCTGAATGAAAAGGTGGACAGCGCAGCAGTGCAGCGCCTCCTGCGACTGCTCACAGATGACGCAGCAAGGCTCACCCAAGGGCAAGCTGCATTGGCAGATACCGAACCGGAACTAGGAGCAGTTCCTGCCCGCTTGACCGTGACCTTCGGCTTTGGCCCGAAGCTGGTGGAGCTGGCAGGATCCTCTGCCGCAGGTATTCAGCCACTGCCTAAGTTCAGTATCGATCGGTTGCAAGAACGGTGGAACGACGGAGACCTGTTGCTGCATATCGCCTCGGATGATCAGCTGACCGTGGCTCATGCCCAGCGGATGCTGCTCAAAGATGCCCGACGGTTCGCATCGGTGAAATGGGTGCAACCAGGATTCCGCCGTTCTAGAGGATCAGAAGCTTCTGGCACGACGATGCGTAACCTCTTCGGACAGGTTGATGGAACCGTCAACCCGTCGCCGCAGACCGAAGACTTCAACGCGCTGGTATGGAACCCTGATGGAAGCACGACCATGGTCATTCGCCGCATCCAGATGGACGTCGACACCTGGGATGAAGTGGATCGTTCCGGTCGAGAATTCAGTGTTGGACGAACCTTGGCGAATGGTGCCCCCACCACCGGCAGTCAGGAACACGACGAACCCGATTTCGAAGCAACCAACGCTCTCGGATTCACGGTCATTCCCGCCCATGCACACATTCGACGCGCCCGCTCAGAGAACCCCAGCGAGCGGATCTTCCGCCGGGGATACAACTATGACGAGCAGCCCACTGGAACCGATATTTCCGATTCGGGACTGATTTTCGTGTCCTACCAACAAAGCGTGGCCAAGCAATATGTCCCGTTGCAACAACGTCTGGCGGAGCTTGACGCGCTGAATCAGTGGACCACGCCGATCGGCTCTGCCGTGTTCCTCATCCCGCCAGGCTGTGCCGAAGGAGGATTCGTCGGTGAAACCCTCTTCAAGGCATGACCAGCCCTATTATTTCTTTTCTTTCAAGGATTACTCATGACACTTTTAGACACCGCACCCCCCGGAATCCCAACCGCCTTCCATGCCTTCCCGTCCGACTCGCAAAGGCTGGTTTGGGCAACTGCTACTTCGGCTGCATTTCTACGCAGGAATTTTCATCGGTCCGTTCATCCTCATCGCCGCCGTGAGCGGAGCTTTATACGCGATCACGCCGCAGATCGAACAAGCGGTCTACGCCAAAGAACTGCACGCACCGGTTGCTGATTCCTATCTGCCGCTAGCTGATCAAGTCGAAGCGGCCAACTCCTATATGGGTAGCAGCGAGGCCTTGGTCGCGGTGCGTCCGGCACCGAATGAAGGGGACACCACGCGGGTGATGTATGCCGACCCAGCACTGGGCGAGAGCGAAACCAGGGCCATCTTCGTGGACCCTGCCACCGCTGAAATCCGCGGCGATCTCACCGCCTACGGAACCAGTGGTGCCCTGCCATTACGCACCTGGATCGACCAGTTGCACCGCAATCTGCAACTCGGTGAGCCAGGACGCATGTACAGCGAGCTGGCAGCTTCCTGGCTAGGTATCATTGCCCTTGCCGGCTTAGCCCGGGTATTTCATGAAGGCCGGTAGTCATTAACTGACTTAAAAGATGAAAAGGTGATCTGAACTGGGAAAATGGGAGTGTCTAAGCTTCCAAAATACCCGTTCGAAGGATCACCTTTTCTGTGAACCATTCTACCCAAGTTTTCCCTGCCATCCCGACCCAACTCACCGGCCAAACCTTGGTCTCTCACGCAGGGTTATCTGTACTGACCAGTTTCCTGAACGCCTTGGACTTCCGCAGCCTCTGCGAGGACCGGTTCAGCCAGTTCGTGCCAGCCTCCGCGACGCACCGTCCAGGCAAGATCCTCGGAGCATTGGCTCTATCGTTGGCGGCCGGCGGTGAACAAGCCACAGACATCGACCAGCTACGAGCCGCACCAGACCTCTTCGGTCCTGTAGCGTCGGATGCCACAATCAGCCGATTCATGGGCCGGATCAAGGAACAACCAGAAGCTTTCTCCTACGGGTTCGCCACCATGACCCGGAGTCTGCGTTCCAAGGTTTGGGCGGCGGCCGGGCCCCGGAATCCCGCCCGGCTGGCTACGGCAACCAATCCGCTGATTATCGACATCGATGCGTCGCTAGTTCATGTCCATTCCGAGAAAGAATCCAGCGCAGGAACGTATAAAGGCGGATACGGCTTTTCACCGATGATCGCCATGGCTGACTACGGCAAAGCCCACGGCACCGGAGAAGTCCTCGCCGTGCAGTTGCGCCCGGGAAACCGGGGCGCAAACTCCGCGAAATCCCATATCGAGGTGCTCGGCCAAGCACTGGCCCAGCTGCCTGATGATTTCTATGACGAGCACGGAAACCTGGTCGGTGAGAAGATCCTGGTCCGTACCGATAATGCTGGGTCCTCCCGGGAGTTCTTGCACCACCTGGATTCGTTGGGGATCCAGTTCTCCACCTCATATTCGCTGCCGGTCATCAAGGAACGGTTCGTCCGGTGGATCGATGAGAAGAAGTACTGGGAACCAGCACTCACCGCTGACGGGCAGCAGCGTGATGACGCGTGGGTGATTGACGCGAGCAAAGTCTTGGAGCTGAAGGACTACCCACCAGGAACAAGGATCTATCTGCGCGCTGAGCCGTTGCATCCCGGTGCGAAAGCAAACTTGTTCGATACCGACGGGAACCGGGTGACAGCGTTCTTGACCAATGCTCCGCGGTTCAACGTGGCGTTCCTCGATGCCCGGCACCGTGCCCGTGGCCGGTGTGAAAACAGGATCAAAACGTTGAAGAATGCGGGGTTGGGGAAGCTACCGTATTGGTCTTTTGCTGCGAACCAGGCGTGGGCTGACCTGGCAATGTTCGCGGTGAACTTGGTCGCATGGCTGCAACTGGCCGTGCTGCCTGGCGGTCATAAGGCTTCGGTCTGGGATCTTAAGCGGTGGAGGTACCGGCTGTTCTCGATGGCGGGGAAAATCGTCTCTGGTGGGCGGCAACGGAAATTTTCAAGTCAAGTGAGACCACTAAGTCTTAGACCAACATCTTTTCTCCTTCTTCCTGCTTGATCGGTTCGTTAATCCAAGCCGCTTCAGGCAGCAACATTTTCTTCGGGAGCCGGTTCTTTCCAAACCGCTCAGGATGCTCCGCCCATGCCTTTTCCAACGCCGCTAGGCGTTGGTCATCCACGTGCCCAGTCATCCCGAAATGCACGTCGGCAGGAGTATGAAAACCCAATCCTGAATGGCGATGCTCAGTGTTATACGCATGAACAAACCGGCCCATAAAATCCCTGGCGTGCTCCAACGAACCGAACCGCTCAGGAAATACCGGCATATACTTCAAAGTCTTAAACCACGACTCGGAATACGGATTGTCATTGCTCACCTTCGGCCGGGAATGCGAACGCAACACATCCAAATCAGAGAGCAACGACGCGACCGGTTTGGACGTCATAGACGTCCCGCGATCAGCATGAACTACTTGCGGGACTTGATCCTGAGCAAAAACCTGCTTCATGAACGCTTCAGCCAAAGCCCCAGACTCCCGCAAGTGGACCTGGCACCCGACGATATAACGAGAGTAAATATCGATCATCACGTACGCACCGAAGTAGGTCCCTCTGTGAGGCCCCGCCAATTTGGTGATGTCCCACGAAAAGACCTCACCAGGCTGATACGCCACTAATTCAGGGACTTTCCGGGCCGGATGACGTGCCTGCCGCCGGCGCTCAGCGACTTGTTTTTCCCGACGTAGAAGCCGATACATGCTGGCCACCGAACACAAGTAGGTCCCTTCGCTGAGCAGCACAGCATAGATCTGTTCTGGTGCTTGATCCACAAACCGGTCGCTATTCAACGTTTCAAGAATCAACGCTTCTTCAGCCTCGGTGAGTTTGTTCGCCGGTGCTGGACGAGGCGCATCAACTGGCTTGGGTGGAAAACGTTCAGCACGCTTGTGGCGGGCCATCGTGGCTCGGCTGACACCAGCCAGAGAACTGGCTCGGCGAGTCGAAATCCCAGACTCAACGAGCTGGTCAAAGACGTTTTTCATGAACGCACGGGAGTCTATTCGGAATCCGCGCTCTTCGAGATCTGCTCCAAGAGCGCGTGTGCTTTTCCCATGATGTCTAGCGCGGTTTGCGTGGTCGCGAGTTTCGCGTCACGGGCAGCTAATTCTTTCTTCAGTCGTGCGATTTCTGCTTGTTCTTTGGTGAGTTTGCTCTTCGTGGTCCGTGCCGTTCCGCCCTGAGCTGTGGTGGCGTGCTCGTCGAGGATCCCTGCGTTGCGGAGTTTGCGCCATTCAGCGATGTGGGAGGAGTAGATTCCGTTGGCGCGTAGGTAGCTGCCGCCTTCACTTGTTTGGATGGCTTGGTCATAGCCTTCGAGGTAGGCAAGTTTCTGAGCGGGGCTGATGGCACGGCGTCGGGGCTGGTCCGGGCGTGGAGAAGAATCCATGCTTCTATTCTCGGACACATCAGGGGCTGGTTGCTTCAAGGTGGTGATGCTCATGGTGCGCTGAGTTTCCTTGTTCTCGCCCTGTCTGGGGTGAGGCGGGGGTTGCTATGAGGGGCTGGTCTCACTCAACCCTGACAGACAGGGGAGCGCTAGCCAGAGCCGTTCAGTTCACTTTTGAAGCCAGCCGTGTAGGCGACGGATCTCTCTACATCGAAGGATTCTCGATGAATCCTACGGACAATTGGCAGCCAGGAGACTACCGCATAGACATCGTGAAAAACCCCTGAATCGAGAATATTATTCGCAACCAAAGCAAGAATCTAAGGCTCCAGGATCTCCCGTTCCTTTTCTGATCCGGTCACTGACCGTGGCGGTCTAGGCGCTTGTCTCGTCATAGCTTCGCCTAGTGAGAGCACTGGGTGTTCCGCAGCAGAGTGGGCCCCAATGGTCGGGGTGTTCCTCAATCGGTGTTTAGTCTCCTAGGGATGGGTAGGTTCCGTCGGTGGTGGTTAACGTTTCCATCCAGCAGGTGCTATTGCTGGCTTGCTAGATGCCTTGCAGCGCGGTGGTAGCTCTCCCAATGGTCGTCTCATTGTGGCTAGTTGCCCAACCTTGAGCGGGAAATTTGGGTGAGAATTGGATCATGACAACTGCCTCATAAACCACCGTTATTGGATCCAAATGAAAAGCCGATCACCTTCCAATCTGACGAATCAGTTCAGCCAACCTATCTTCCCGATCCCGCAGGGCTTGTTGGCCGTCGAGAGAACGCGTCACGATCTTCTCGTCTCCCCCACGAAACAGCGTTGTATCGCCGACTTCGAGCCAAGCAGCATGCTCTCCCCTGCCGTGGTATTTGCCTTCACAGGAACACGTGCAGTCATTACCTTCAGCTGTCTGGCATCTCGTATCGCACTGCTCAGCCGTGCTGTAATGCATATCAATGAGAACAAGTCCATCGCGAATAGCTACTGCTTCAGCAACATCCGTTAGATGTTGACGTGCGATCGTCCAATACCCTTTCCAGCCCGGTTCCCCAGGATCGGCCACAACCCATGTTGGTCGGATGGCAGCGCCAGTTGCCGTTCTGAACATTTCCTTGTTCGTTGGCTGTCCATCTCGGGGAGCATTCAAGCCCCTTACCTGAATCCTGCCCCTAAGCGGGCGAATAATTGTTGCGGTCATAAGCGCATGCTACAGACCCGCACACCGCTCTAGCCACCAATTCTGGAAGGCGCCTGTTCTTATTCCAAGTATTTGATTTGCGTATCCTACACTCAAAATATTTAAATATCACTACTGGTTTAAAAACCTTTATATACATATTCTGGTCTTGTCACTGCACCTCAGAAGAGAAGGTAAGCCAATGATCGGATTGAAGAAACGCCTAACTGGAGCCGCGCTTGCGCTGGGCATAATTGCGTCAGGGGCAGTCATAGCAGCCCCTGCCGCTCAAGCTGCGCCATGCGGCTATTACGTCAGCGGAGGGTATAGCTACTACAATCATTGCGGTTCAGGCAGAGCCTACATCCAGGTTGATCAGGTTGTAGGAAACTACGGTCAGTGCGTTGGCCCTGGTTCGACCCTGCTACGCAAGAACGATGGCGGCATCTACGCAATCACCAACGCCTTCTATCTTCGCTCTTGCTAATTGTCATAGGGTGGGTAGAGAGAATCTCTAACCAGTAGACAAGTAAGGTCGTTGCCAGTGTTACAGCAGAAATACGTAATTCAGTATCTTCTCCCGCTGGCAATGACCTTACTTTTTCTATGTCTGGCGTTATCAAGCCTGACCTACATGCCTGTAGATTTTTTTGTCTACTACGATGCGGCTCGCCAGGCTTTCACAACTGAGAATATCTACGCTCACAATATTTTCAGCGGACGATTGCCGGATGAGGGGTTGCCTTTCGTATACACCCCTTTCACCCTTTTACTCATCCAACCATTCACTTTGCTTCCGCCAATGCTGGCTTGGGTTGTCTGGACCTTCGTCATGCTTTGCGGACTTGCCTGGGCACTGAGGTTCCTGGCCCGCTCAATCGGCCACGATCCCTCATCCAAGTTTGTTATCGCCCTGTTTCTCCTGCTGAGCGGAACAACCGTGATCGCTCAGCATCTCGCTTTCGGGCAGATCAATATCTTGCTAGCTGTTGCCTGTCTCTATGATCTGGCGGCTAATAAGACACAGCGGATTTCTTGGCTGCCTCGCGGACTATTGACTGGCATTGCAGCAGGCATCAAGCTCACTCCTGCATTCTTCCTGTTTTATCTTCTCGCTACTCGCCAGTTCCGAGCAGCAATATGGATGTGCGCAGGAGGTCTGGGCACCCTGGCCATCGGCGCGGTACTCTTCCCCGTAAATACATGGCATTATCTGAGCGTGGAGATCTTGTCGCTGAGCGGCAAAGTAGATCTGGGCAGCAATTTCGCAACGAGCGGGAACAATTCGATTTCCGGCGCTCTCGCATACTTTTGGGCGGACGCCCCCCTAGGAGTCAAGGCCTTCTTCATCCTTGGCGTAGCTGCGGCGGCCTTGGCTACTGCCTACCGTTTGCACAAAGCACAGCGAACCCTCGATGCAGTTCTTATTGTAGGCGCAAGCATTCAATTGCTCTCACCGGTTAGCTGGATACACCATTGGGTGTTCCTGGTGTTTATCGTCCTGCGCCTCTCCCTGAATGCACGTACCCGGCGCTGGGGCCTAGCCGGACTGCTCTTTCTGCTTATGCAACCAACCGACCTCGGCGATTGGGTTCTCACGGCACTACCTGAGAATATTGTTCTCTCTGCGATTGGCATAGTCTTCCGCGAAGGCTTACTCCTACTGACGCTAGCCTTGGGAATCGTTCTCGCTCGGCCGTCTGGATCATTCGAAATCTCAGAAAAAGGTACTTCCAGTCCTGCGCGACTGCCCGAAGGCCAGAATAGCGAGCGGTAGCATCAGATCGGGAGCTCAGCTCAAAAAAACAACCGTTATTGGTCGGTAGTCCACCGTTCATAAGACTCTTCGCTGTCATCGTCTGGAAAAGTCGCGGATTCAAGGCCTAGAGCTATGTTTAGGAACTCTTGCGCGACCGAAACACCGTGCTGTTCGTTCCCTACAAGCCTTGCACGTATGGCCTTATACCGCCTCCGCTCCTGCTTGAGGAAGTCGCGCTTGGTGCGCTCGTTCTCTGCGTCCTCGCTGCTCGGCTTTTCACCAGGTCTAGGAAAACTCACTCGCTGCTCGGCTTGGTCAAGTTCGCTAAGTACAAAATCGACCGCGACGGCCAGTGATTCAATATCTTCTTCTGAGAGTTTCATAGGGAGATCTTCCTTAATGCACTGGACAGTTTAGATATCGACCGTTACTGGATCAACCAGATTTTCTAGCGGTAGAACGGATATTGAAATGCAGGGTTGCTGCTGCGGGTCTCCGGGAAGATTCCATTTGGGCTTGACGGGGTTGCTGTACCTTCCTGTCCGACGTTAAAGCCTGCGCGTCGATACAGTTTGATGGCCTTTGGATGCGTAAACCCAATAGTCAAGGTGGGCTGCGGCGCACCGTATGACTCAGGAATATTGTGCAGCATGTTCAACATGACAGTTGCGATGCCCTTTCCTCGATGGTCGGGGTCGGTTGCGACATGAGAAACAGACATAATCGTGTCCGTTTCGAAGAGTCCCATTTCCACGATGACTGCTGCCGATAATGTGCCGCTAGCATCTTCTACGAGCATGCCCAGATTGTCTGTGGTCAGACTAAACCCATCAGAAACCTGGATATTCGCCCTGACAAATTGCGTCACAGCAGGAAGATCCTTTTCTGCCATGGGCCGGAAGGTGTAGCGCTGTTTCACCAATTCTGTAGCTAGTTTCACGTGTCTCTTTTTAACAACCTCTTGGCCATTTGCAGATCCAGGGTTATTTAGCGTTTGAGAAGTCATCGTCTTCTTTCGGCTCTATTGGCCGCGATAGCATTTCGCGTTGCTTTACCCATCATGCCGGTCTAAGAAGGTTGACCCTGGCACAGCGGATTTGTAGAGCTGCTGAATATGGTTATGCAGCGATCCCATCAAAAGCAGCTCGGCCGTGTCTTCCTGGAAGGATGGGCCTAGCGGCTCGGCGGCAGCGGCTCGGTACGCCTTGACCGCTTCAGGCTGTAGAACTTTGTACCGGTCCAGTTGGTAAGCAACTTCTCGCGCCACGTCGCTAAGAGCGTTCAAAAATTCGATCTGGGAATCTACCGATGAATGATCCCAGTAGCGTTCTGCTTTCAATGCGGCCGCTGCTTCTTGGAAAGCTTCGACCTGAACATTCTTGTTAGTCATGACAGTAGTATCCTTCTGTGGCCCTACAGTTTGAACCTGCTCTATTTGGTCTTAGCGTAGGCCGCGATTGATTCGACGGTTCCGCATGTATCGTTGGTGTTCCAGCGGTCGTCCGGGTCTACCGTTGGCGCTGCGTGCTCGTTCCACAGCTTGTCGATGGTTTTGGTGTCCATTCCCTCGTGGGTCCGGTTCAACACGAACTCGGTGTAATCTGAACAACCCTTCTGGATTAGGACTGCGGACGTGTCAGTATTGCCAAGTAGGGTAATCGTGGCCGTATAGGCAAATGCGAGATAGAGCGCAGCTACGGCCGTAACAATTGATGCAAGCGTGATGATGGTTTTGCGCATTAGTCTTCCTTTTCTCCGTGTGATGCTGCGCCCTGGGGCATATCGTTGGCCTTGACTGATGGCCAGGGCTTGCCGCCGTTGTATTCGGCTTCCAGGCGCTCTACTTCTTTCATCACTGCCTTGTGAATGAACTGCGAGAGGTTGCGGTTGCCCTCTGAAATCATCGTGTGCAGGATGGCTCCGCGCACCCGGTCAGTGTCGGTCATGTCCTGATAGAACGACACTTTATGTGGGTACTTGCGCTTTTTGGCCGGTTCTTCGGCGGCTGGCTTCTGCGCTGCGGGGGCAGCTTTGGCGGCCTTCTTAGGTTCTGCCTGCTGCGGTGTAGCGGCAGCTGGCGCGGCCGCTGCGGCTTCTACGGGCTTGACCGGGCTACTTCCTGCCAGGTTCGATTTTCGGGCTGTTGGGCGGCCTGCCATAGCTACTTGACTCCTTGAATAATGGTGAGGTGATCGGCGTACATCGCGCTTAGTTCCATAGCTTCGGCGTTCCCCCATTCATCGAGGGCCACTGAAGCTTCGGTGGCATCTGCGATGACTACGCGCTTCGGGATTGGCGGGGTAAGCACCGTAAAGTTTCGCGCTTCGGCGGCGGCGTGCAGCTCGTCTAGCCAGGTCTGCCCTGCGATAGTGCGGCCTTCGTGCTGGTTCACCAGGACACCGGCCACCTTCAAACCTGGGTTATAGTGCTCGCGCACGCTCTCAATGGTGCGTAGCAGCTTAGCCAGGCCGTCTAGGCTCCACTTCTTGGACTGCGTAACGATTAGTACCTTATGGGCCGCTGTCAGGCCGTTGATGGTGAGCTGGTCCAGACTAGGGGCACAGTCCACCAGAATTAGGTCGTAGCGCTCGGACACTTCCGCAAGTGCCTTGCGCAGCTTTGATTCCCGGCCGGCCCCTGTGGTGATCAGTTCCTCGCCTACGGATGCCAGGGTATCGCCTGCCGTCGGTGCAATGTCCACGCCTGCCCAGATTGACGGCACGATAACATCTGAAAGTATTTCGTCCGCTCGGGCGCTCAGGACGTCAGCTAGGCCCACCTGGTCATCTGCCACCGGCTCGGCCGCCAGTGCGTCAGTTAGATTTCCTTGGGGGTCCAGGTCCACGACCAGGACACGCAAGCCACGCCGAACGGCTGCGCGCGCCAAGTTAACCGTGGTGGTTGATTTTCCTACGCCGCCTTTTTGGTTGGCCAGGGCGATAATCTCTGCGCTCACGTTCTTACCTCCAATAGTGGTAACAGTACTAACAACTCTAAAAGTACTGTTAGGGGTACAAGTCTTATAGTACTACTAGGGGTGCAAGTGCGGGGCCGCTCGGTCCCGCACTTGCCGACTGCTGCTAGTTTCCAGTGTTGTTCAGATAGGGGTTCTGCACGCCGCCGTTCTGCTGCGGCTGGGTGTAGAAGTCCTGGTTTTCTGGCTGGCGTTCCTGCAAGTTTTCGCCGTAGGTGTGGGTGTCGCGCTGCTGGCTGGGGCCGCCCTGGGGATCGACAACGGCGGCTGGCTGCGCATTGCGCTTCCCTGCGCGCACTGACTGATTGCGTAGGCTGATGCCGATTTCGTCTGCCGTCACCTGGTGCTGAATCGTGGTTCCCTGTGCGCCCTTGAACTCGGTCACGCGGTAGCGGCCCGAGAACAGCACGCGCACGTTGCCGGAGGCCTGGGCGCATTCCACCAGTTCTTCGGCCTGAACTCCGCTCACCTGCACGTCATAGAAGATGCTTGGGCCATCGGTGAAGCCGTCCTTGGTGCGGATGCGGTCGGTAACTGCTACACGTGCGTAAGTGTAGGCTCCGTTCTCGCCCTGGCGCAGTTCGGGGGTTTTGACAAGGTTTCCACTGCGGGTAATGTGGGACATTTTTCCTCCTGCTGATTGAACCTTGTAATTCTAATAGTACTGTTAGAGTTAGCGAGTTACAAGGGGTTTTGTGAAACTTTTGGGTAAACTTACTGCGGTTCAAGGGCTTCGATCTTGTCCGGCCTAAAGCCTGACCACTGATCGTCGGCCGTGACGACTACAGGCGCTTGCATGTAGCCCAGGCTGCGCACGTACTCCAGAGCTTGCGCATCGGTCGATATGTCTACCTTGCGGTAGCTGACCCCCTTCTTGTCCAGCGCCCGGTAGGTGGCGTTGCACTGCACGCATGAAGGTTTGGTGTAAACGGTGATTTCGGAACTCATGACCCTTCCTTCCCTTCTAACTCTAATAGTACTATTACCGCTAGTCAAAAGCAACGGTAACAGTACTATTAGTGTCGTCATGTTGTCGGATAGCGGCGAGCTGCTGCAATGTTCTGCATGAGGTCGCTTACTGCCGCCGCATCATCGGCGGGGCCGTAGTAGCGCCTGCGCGTTTCCTTGACTAGCTCTGCTCGGTACTCCGGCGCGATCCCCCGGATCACCTCGGCGGCCGCATTCTCGATCTGTTCAATGGTGAGCATTAGACATTCTCCTGTAACTCTTATAGTACTATTACCACCGACGGCGGTAATAGTACTTTTGGTGTTAGTTCGTCCAGTAGCGCGGGTTGAGCACTTCGGGGCCGTCATAGTCGATGGCCAGGGTTGCGCGTTGTAGCTGCTCGATGCCGACTCCCTCGATTTTTGCATGCTCTGTGCCGCGCGTGATTTCTCGGGCTTCAATCTCGATTTCATCGGCGGGGGTCAGGCTGATCATGATGCCCATTTTGCGGGGCTGCGTGCCGCGCGTGCCGCGCTTGGTCATTGGCAGCACTCGGACGGTCAGCAGCAGGCCGCCGCGCTGGTGAGTTCCTGGCACTGCGGTGAGGTCGCTGGCTCCGAGTGATGCCAGCACGTTCACACCAAGCACCTGCCGGAACTGAATTGCGGTGGTGTGGTGCTCTTCGGTGGGGCCGCATACTGCTAGCTGGTCGTAGATGAAAATTGCCTTGTTCATGGGGTTTCCTTCCTCTTTACTCTTCCTTCTAACTCTAATAGTACTATTACCGCTATTAGAAAGCAACGGTAATAGTACTATTAGTGGTAGTTTTTAGGCGGCTTCTTTGATTTCCTCCGGCTCGGTGATGGCTTCGGCTAGCTGGTGTGCTGCTTTGAGGACTCGGGCGGCGGTGTCCTTGATCATTTCGGTGTCTCCTTGGCTCCATCCGGCCACGTAGCCGATGCTGTAGACGCTGGTGTCCAGTCCGAGGATTCCGGCGACGATGTAGGCCACGCTCTCGGCTTCGGTTTCTTTGATGCCCCGGTGCTCGATGTATTCGGCGGCTTCGTCTTCGCTGCTGTGTAGGATCACGTGGGCGGCTTCGTGTAGTGCGGTCTTGGCTGCCTGTGCTGGTGCTAGTGCTGCGTCGATGACTACCTGGCGGCTGCCGTCCGTGGTGGTGTAGCCGTTGGCGCTGCCGCTGATCGGCTCGCGGGTGACGGTCCAGCCTTGGCCGGTGAGATAGTCTGTGACTGCCTGGGTGATGCCCTGGGGGTCGTCGCCGGTGAGTTTGTGGGCGATGGTGCTAGGGTCTTCGGCTTCTGGGTCGATTAGATCCGTCTGGGCCATGTCGAACACGCTCACGGGGAAGAATCGAACCGCGCTGTGCTCTTTTTCTTCTCCGGTCTGCTCGTCTTCTGCCGTCCATTTGACGTTGCGGCCGCCGAAAATTCGGATGCCGGTTTCTCCCTTACGCACCTGGCGGCCGAGGTTCTGCCATGTGCGGTATCCGGCGACGTGGGTAGCGCCTGGGCACTGGGCCATGATCAGCAGTAGGTTTCCTACGCTGTAGCGGTGGAAGGCCTGGGCGAAATTCAGGTAGTTAATCCATGCGTCGCTGTTGCGCAGCTGCTCGACCTGTTCAGCGATTTTTGCCTGCATTGCTTCGGCTTCGGCGCGGCGTTGGTCGGCGGTCTTGGTGTTCTTGATCTTGCGTGCCATGAGATGTACCTCCAAAAGTACTATTAGGGCTAAATGAGATGCTCGGTTGATCACCTCGTTCCTGATAAGCGGAGCATTCCTGGCATAAGGCCGCGTAGTGCAACCCGTAGGGCGGTGGGGGAGAGAATTTCTGGGCGGGATAAGGGAGCTTGCGACCGCGCCCGGAAAATCTCGGAGGAGCCGGGGCGTAGCCCTTGCGCGCAGCGGCCGGCCAGGCATGATGGAGCGCCAGGAACGAGGTACGAAAGAGTGGGGTAGGGGATAGGTCGGCCGCGTGCGGCCGTCCTTTTGTCTGTGCCAGGGCGTAGCCTTGGCTCGTTATGTCTGACGAATTTGTTGAGGTGCGTTTTACGGCGGCCGGTGTGCCTTGGAAGATTCGGCGCGGCGGCCGTGTCTGGCAGGTCGCGGTCGAGCCGAGCCGTCATTTTGAGCGGGTGAACTGGTGGGAAGACCACTCGTTCAAAATCAAGAAGGGGGCTGCTGATCCTATTGATTTTGCGGTGTGGAGGGTGCAGGTGCGGTTAGGGGCTAATCCCCGTTCGGATCTGCTGGCATGGGATCTGGTGGAGCATCCTCGGGATGGTTCCTGGACTGTGCGAGACGTGGCGTAGATGCGCGAAAAAGGGCCGGCTAATGTAGCCGGCCCTTTTTGGTGTGCTGGTTAGATGAAGATGTTGAGTATGAGCGCAATAAGCACGATGGGAACTGCGCTGTATCCCAGGATTGTGAGTGTTCGGTTTTCGGTCGTGTTTTTGTAGCCCTGGAAGTGCGCTGTCTGCCAGATGATACGCATCAAGCAGGCTACAGCCATGATTACTGCTGCTAGTGCGATTCCAAAAAGTACTGTGAGCGATCCTGAGACGATCACGCCCAGGATCAGCAGGATGGGGATCAGCGTTGCTCGCGCATTTTTAGGGCGGCTTCGTCTGCTGCGTAGGGGGTCATTGCTTCTCCTTCGGGCATATGGCAAGTCTAGGTGTATCGTCGGACAGTTTGGGTTTCGCTGTTTTCTGGTGAGTGGTGCCTGGTCAGAGATCCGTGCACATGTCATGCTCGCGTGTCGTGTGCAAACTCGAGTACTAAACGTGTGGCTTGTGTGCGGTCGGTCGTTTGGTTCCTGCTGTCCATCATGTGTGCGAGAAAAGCCGCTTGCGGTTGAGCTTTTGTCGTGCCCATGTGGGCAGGAGGCTAGGAACATGCCCCGGTTCGGCGTGCGGCAGCCAGGGCGGCGCGTGCGGCTGCGGCACCTCGGGAAGCGGTGCTGCGCAGTTGCGGGCGCTGCGCGGCTTGCTGGGCGCGGCGTTCGGCGGCGGCGCGGGCGGCGGCGCGCGCGTGGCTGCTGGCGGCTGCTGCTCGCTGGGATCTGCTGAGCATGATTTCTCCGGTGGCGGTGCGCCATTGGTTCATGCGGTGCAGGATCGCTGCGCGCAAGATCAGGCAGTAGTCGATGTAGGACTGAGTGTCACGGTTGTGCTGGGGCAGTGCTCCCCAGGCTTCCTTGCCGTGCAGGCCTGGGGTGGTGCGCCATTCCAAGGCGTGCTGGATATCTGAGATTGTCCATCCGTTGGAGAAGAAGGGTTTGAACATGTTGAGCACGTTTTTCTTGGAAAAACGGGCAAAATCTGGCATCCGACGCAAGATTTCAGTGGCAGCCGATAGCCCCTGTCCTCTAGAGCTGATCGTTCTGTGAGCTGGCCACAGCTCAACTGGTCGATGATCGCTGTGGTGAGTTCGCACGGCGGAGCCGTGCCCAAAAAGTTTTTCAGTGCCGCGTAGCGGCTCATTATGAGTGTTTTCTTCGCGCGTGCGCGTGTAGGAACTTACTTCGTAAGTGGTTAACCCCCCTACGGGGAGGGGTTCTAAGTTATTTCCACAGGCCGTGCGATTGGGGGTCGGGCGGGTTGTGGTGGTGTCTTTGGCGTCCTGGGGGCGCAGGCCGAGGCCGATGGGGCGGGTGATGACGTAGACGGGGGCTTCGTTGGTGGCTGGTTGGCCAGCTTTGGCGGCGTATTCGGCGCTGCGGCCTGAGGCGACGATGCCGAGGATGCCGTGGGTGCGCAGGAAGCGCAGGGCGTTGCCTACGGTGGCGCGGGATACGCGTGCTTTGGTGGCGATGGTGTCCCAGGTGATACGCACCGTCATGCTGTCGTGGTCGGTGTAGCGAAGCAGTACCCAGAGCACGGCGAGGATGTTGCGTTTGCAGTCGGCACGGCGGCACAGCAGCTCTTCCAGGGAGCGTGTGGCGCGCCAGGCTTGGGCGGTGTGGTCGATTTTCTTGCTGCCGGTCGGAATTGCCCAGGCAATCGCGCGGGGAGAGGTTTCCTGGGCGCGTGAGACACGCTTGATGTGTAGGGGTGCGGGGGTGTGGGCGTGTTTAGTGGCCATTGCTTCTTTGGCCGCATTGAACTGGCTTTTCCCCTTGGCAGTGAATCCTTCTGGGGTTTCTGCCTTGATAAACGGGCGGTGCCCCTGGGCTGTATGGGCCAGGATCGCTGCTACGCGGCCGTCTGCCGGGCGGGTGCAGTGACGCGTCGTTGTGGCTTGTATCGCGTCTTGCGGCCCCGTTTCCGGACTGCTGGTGCTTGATTGGATGCGTGAAGGCGCTACTATAGACATATAGGCATTTCTGGTTTTGGAATGTACTGAAGGGAGCGTCCGGCTGGTAACCGGAAGCTTCTGGTCAATCTGGTCTGCGGTACTCGCCAAAGTTATGGCAGATCAGATTCGGATTCTTAGAAAAGGCCGCGCTCAGCGCGGCCTTTTCCGTTTATGGCTTATCGATAGGCAGCTGCCCCTCGGTGTCTTGTGGCGGAATCCAAGTTGGCTTTCCGTCTTTGTCTAGCTCTACAGAACGCATCATCAGCTCAAGAAACGCGGAGTTGGTATACCCCGCTTTTTTTGCCAGAGCAGCAAAATGGTCTTTGACCGGGCGGTCAATTTCCCATCCCACAGATACAGGCTCTTTCATAGAGCCGCGTGGTCGCCTTTTTACGTTCATAGCTTCACCCTACCCCTTAGGCCTAGGGATAAGCGAGGTGTGACACGCTCGAATTCGAAAGATCAAACACTAGGGTTATACGGAATCGCTGTTCCGTTTTCATCGAACGAAATCGCGAGGTGTCGGTGCCAGCCGCCTAGCCGAAGAAGTCCTGGTGCCTTTCTGTATTTATCGAGTAGGTGGCCTTTGGTATCAACTAAGTACAGGGCTATCAGCCGAACGAGATATTCCAAGACTTTGCTGGAAAGCACGATCACTTCCGGTTCTGGATACTTCCCTTTGTTGTAGTGCTTTGTTGCGTTATAGGTTTTAGCAAGTCCACGGGCAAGACCTACACAGTTCGGGGCAATCTCATTCCAATAGACGTTTAGCACTGCTAAGCAACGGTAGACATACGTTGACGTCGAGGGACCTGGCTTTTTGCCAGGCTTGTAAGTAATTTCTTCCCCAAGTTGTCTGCCTAAAAGCGTTCCGGCTGCTTCGACGGTCATCGACAAAGTGTTGACTTTTTCTTCGGCAAAGACGTTATCGCGTGAAAAGATGCTGACCGCAGGAAAAATGAACTTTGGTCCCCATTGCGCATATTTCCCAGCCCACGCTTGCAGCCCGTCAACGCCGATCTCGTCAAAGTGAGCTAGGGACCAATTAAAATCCTGATTTTTAGGAGTTGGTTGGTCGTGCTCTAGTACCGTGGCCGAGCTTATGAGCGGGGAAAGGGGGTTCCCGAGTACAGTTCCGGCTAAAGACTTCTCAATGACTCGTGCGGAAGAAACCTTATGCGGCTCTTCACAGATGAGG
>NZ_NRGT01000029.1:0-14056 GCF_002332285.1 Glutamicibacter sp. BW77
CGGGCCAGAAGGCCCGCCCCACAACTATAAGTACACAGTATTACTTGCTGAACCTGGAGATCGCTTTGTTTGTTCCGCGTTCGGCGAGCACCTGAAGAATTGCTGCGACTGCGGCGGAAAAGACTGCGAAGGCTAGAGCTTGACGCATCGAGGCTTCAGCGGCTTCTTCGCTGCCCTTGCGAGGTGCAGCATTTCCGGTGAATCCCTGCCATACCTTGTCAATGAGCTTACTTCCGAGCATTCCTGCACCCATAGAAATTCCAAGGGTGATCAGCTTCTGAACTGGATTCATGTGGTCCTCGCATTCGTGTATTGGGGATTCGTTCTGTAACCCAGCATACCTGCGGTATGGTGGGTGAGCAGTAATCATTCCGACAGGGGAGCGTCATGCCGTTCGCGGCGCCAGACGCTGAGAGTGCGATAGATCGCAGACCCTCGAACCTGCTCCGGTTAGTACCGGCGAAGGAAGTCGAGCATCTCGGATGCGGATTGTGTGCGCCATCAAACGCCTACGAGTCCGTGCATCTCCCCTCCTGACACAGGAGGACCAACCTTATGAACGTTGCACCAGCAACAACTCGCGCGCAATGGCGCGTGGTAGACATTGTCGTAGCATCAGTGATCGCTGTCGCCTCGGGCGTCATCTTTTGGGCGTGGAACGCAGGCTACGGAATTGTCAGCCTCGCATTTGTCGCGTTCCCACCAGGTACCGCGCTTCTTTCAGGCTTGTGGCTTTTCCCAGCAGTACTCGGAGCGCTGATCATCCGTAAACCCGGTGCCGCACTGTACTGCGAACTTCTCGCAGCCATCATTTCGGCATTGTTAGGATCCCAGTGGGGACTGGGCGTACTAATCTCAGGTGTCATTCAGGGACTGGGAGCTGAGGTTATTTTTGTTGCTTTCAGGTACCGCCGCTGGAATTTACCCGTAGCGTTGCTCGCCGGCTTCATGACCGGTATTTTCGGCGGAATCGGTGAAGCCTACCTGATGGGCTACGTCGCGGAATATACCGAAGCGATGAAACTGTTCCACGTATTTGCCACCGGTATTTCCGGTCTGATCATTGCCGGGCTGTTGACTTGGCTAGCCACTCGCGCCTTGGCAAAAACCGGTGCGCTGGGCGCCTTGACCAGCCGCTCAGCCCATCTGGAAAGCCCGTGGGGACGTGTCTGAAGTGAGTACCACCAGTGCAGCACACACTGCCGAACGTACTTCCGGGCGGGGACTTGAAATTCTTGCCAGCGATTTTGGTTGGCATCATGCCGAACGTGAAGTTCCAGCCTTACATGGACTGAACGTACAGATTCCTGCAGGACAGAAAGTACTCTTGCTTGGTGCCTCTGGCGCCGGAAAATCCACGTTGTTGCACGCCTTGGCCGGGGTGCTGGAAGCAGATGAACGCCAAATTGCTACCGGTGTCCTAAAGATACACCAGCAAGATGCTTTTGCCCGGAAATTCCCCGTCGGTCTCATGCAGCAAGATCCCGAGACTCAAATCGTACAGAGCCGAGTTGGTGACGACGTCGCTTTTGGTGCCGAGAACCTTGGCATTGCCCCAGAAGTCATCCGGGCCCGAATCCCACAGGTACTCAAAGAGGTAGGGCTTGGAGACCTAGACCTGGCGCACCGCACCCAGGAACTCTCTGGAGGCCAAAAACAACGCCTTGCCCTCGCTGGAATCTTGGCAATGAATCCGGGCCTGATGCTGCTGGACGAGCCCACCGCAAATATTGATCCGGCAGGTATCGAACCCTTGCGAGACGCAGTACTCGCCGCGGCGAATACTACCGGGGCAACACTGATCGTGGTGGAACACCGTCTGCAGGCGTGGGCCAAACATGTGGATCGAGTCCTCGTGCTTGCCCCGGGTGGAGGAATTGTTCATGACCTAGATCCGCAGGCATTATTTGACGATGAAAAAATTCGTCGTGAATTAGCTGCCTCGGGTATCTGGGTTCCTGGCTTTGTTCCAGTGACCGAACCGGTGGGGACCAGCGCTGGCGCACAGTTACTGACCGCGGTTGAACTTCAAGCATCGCGCGGTATCCATGCGGAACGAACCCAACCGGTAAACCTAGAACTGCACGCCTCCCGGGCGCTGGTGGTGCTCGGCGAAAATGGTGCAGGTAAATCCACCTTGGCGTTGACCTTAGGCGGGTTGCTTGAGCCGGCTTCCGGAACGCTTGAGGTAAGTCCGCAACTGTCCCAAGGACAGGGAAATGACCCGTTCAGCTGGCGAGCTGGGATGCTGGTGGCCAGAATCGGGACGGTATTCCAAGAGCCAGAACATCAATTCGTCACCCAGAGCGTCCGTGAAGAACTAGCGTTCGCACCGACACGGGCACGGCTAGCGGGCAGTCAACAGGATCAGTTTGATTCCCAGGCGGTGGAACGACGGGTAGAGGAGTTGCTTGAACGCTTGGGGCTAACGGCGCTGGCAGATGCTAATCCGTTCACGCTCTCTGGCGGTGAAAAGCGCAGATTATCTGTTGCCACGGTACTTGCAGCCTCACCCGATGTGCTCATCCTAGATGAGCCCACCTTTGGCCAAGATGCCAATACGTGGCTGGAACTAGCAACTATTCTCATCGAAGAGTTGCGCTCGGGCACCAGCGTGGTGGCGGTGACTCACGACGCGGATTTTGCCCGTGCTCTAGAAGCGTCGGCACTGCATCTGACTCGTGAGGCTGATAATGCTGGGCGTCGAATCGCTGTGCAGGGTCCAATGCTTGATGCTCCCTTGGGGCGCAGCTGGCTGACAAAGATCAACCCACTGGCCAAGCTTGGAGCCGTTGCGGCTGCAACCTTGCCATTAATCTCTACCATCGACTGGGTCTCGGCCTGTGTCATTATTGGTGCCACACTGCTCGCGCTCCCGCTGGCGGGCTTGAGCGTGGGACGCTTCCTGCGCCGAAGCTGGCCACTGATTATCGCTGGGGCCTTGGCCGCGTGGGGGATCGCCTTGGTGGGTGAGGACTCCGGGGCCACACTGATTAGTCTAGGAATTCTTAGCATTAGCGAAGGATCGGTGAATGCCGGAATCGCCACCGGGTTACGTGCCATGGCCTTAGCCGTACCCACGGTCCTGCTACTGAGTTCCACCAATCCCAGCGATCTTGGCGGGGCCTTGGCTCAGCAGCTGAAGGTGCCGCACCGCTTCGTCTTGGGTGCACTTGCAGGCATGCGATTGCTAGGTTTACTCGTGGAAGAATTTACCACCCTCACCTTGGCGCGCAGGGCGCGCGGAGTGGGAGACCTACGCTCACCGATACAACGGGTGAAAGCCAAACTTGGCCAGGTATTGGCATTGCTTGTCCAAGCGTTGCGCCGCGCAGGAAGGCTCGCAGTGACTATGGAAGCCAAAGGTTTTGGTACCGGAACGCGCACCTGGGTACGCAGTGCAACCTTCACCTTGCGTGATGCAGCGGTGCTGACAGTTGGTATTTTGCTTGGCTCGGCGGCCATCGGTGCAGCCCTGTGGGCGGGCACCTTCAACCTAGTGTGGACCTAACGAATTGAATCGCTCAGGTCGCTGAGCTCCGCATGGAGCTCAGCGTCCAAGCGCAGCGGTTTGGCATCGATGGTGTGTACCGGCGTGAGCAGGCGTACCGAGGAAACCAACCAGACGCCATCAGCGTTGTAGAGGTCCTCGGGGCGCAACGGACCGTAGCCCAGTTCCCAGCCGTATTGTTCGGCTGCGTCAAAGATTGCGCTCTGCGTGGTCCCCGGCAAAATACCGGTTTCAAGCATCGGGGTGATCAATCGTTTGGTGTCGCCGTCGCGTTGCGCCAGCAAGACCGTAGACGTTGGGCCTTCGAGAACTACACCATCTGAAGAAGTGAAAATTACGTCTTGAGCGCCGTGTTTCTGCGCGAAGCGCAAGGCCGCCATATTCACTGCATAAGACAGGGTTTTGGCACCCATCAACAGCCATGGGGCGCGTTCGGCAATTTTTGAGTCGTAGCCACGATCCAACAGGAGGACGTCGATTCCTGTTTCGCGCTGGTCTTTACCAAGCTGTGGTGCTGGTGAAACAGTCACCCAGCAAAGAGCCTGTTCGGCATCCGTGGAGCCTCGCGAAACAACGAGTTTCACTACGGCTTCTTCGGCGCCGCCGTCGGCATCAAAATCGGCGACGGCCGTATCAATGGCCGAACGCCAGCGGTGTTCATCGGGGATGACCAAATCACAGGTTTCGGCCGAGATAGCCAAGCGGGCCAAATGCGCTTCCATTTTGCGCACTGCCTGGTTGGTGTAAAGCATCGACTCAAACACACCGTCTCCGCGTGTCACGCCCTGGGCGGTTACTGGAAGTTGGGGTGCATTAATATCTGCTAGACGTCCGGCAGGATATGCCGGATCTAGGAATACGAGTGAGCTCATAGTTAAAGATTATCGAAACTTTACTGTTCTACGCGCCATCAAAGGCTCCAAGGACGAACAAGTCGCTCACAGGACGATAGTCTAAGCAGAGAGTTTGAGGACTTGACCGCGCAAAACACGTGAAAGTCATGAAGAAATAAAGAACGGGACGTGTCTGAATGTTGCCTAGTGGCGAATTTATGCTTCATCTGGGGGCAGTGCTCTGGCCAGTTGCCGTCACTATCGACATTATTTTGCGCTTCGTGATGATTGGCATCGTCCCGGGAAACCGCCGACCTACCACCGCCATGGCATGGCTGTTGGCAATTTATTTCATCCCTGTGGCAGGACTGGTTGCGTACCTGTTATTCGCTAACCCACGTTTATCCCGGCGGCGTTTAGAAAAACAAGCTCGCGCAAACGAAAGCATTACCAACGCCACTTCCCATATGAAACTTCCTGAGGAGTTTCACTCCTCGGAGGAATGGGTGGAATCGGTCGTGGTGCTCAACCGCAAACTCGGTGCATTTCCACTTGATGGTGGAAACAAAATTGAGGTGCTTTCCAATTACAAAGCATCTTTGGAAGCAATGCGAGAGGCCATTGAAAAAGCCCAGCGTTACGTCCATATCCAGTTCTACATCATGGGTGATGATGAAGAATATGTTGGTCCGGTGCTTGACGCCTTGGAAGCTGCAGCTCGGCGCGGTGTCAACGTCAGACTGCTTTTTGACCACCTGGGCACCTTACGTGTCTCCGGCTACCGTGACCTGAAAAAACGGTTGCGCGCCTCAGATATCGAATGGCGGGCCATGCTCCCCATTGATCCTATTGGCAGACGCTGGAGGCGTCCGGACTTGCGCAACCACCGCAAGATCTTGGTGGTAGATGGTGTCATGGCCTTCACCGGCAGTCAGAACCTCATTGAACCGGGTTACAAGCGCGAGTCCTCACACAACCTTGGCCGGGAATGGGTCGAGATGATGATCCGGGTTGAAGGTCCGCTGGTACGTAGTTTGGATGTCACCTTTGCCACTGACTGGTGGCAGGAAGATGACACCACCGACGTCCTGTCGGATCTGACCGAAGCTTCACACCCGCTGTCCTTGGCAGATCAGCCCGGAACTACGCTGGCGCAAGTTTTGCCCAGCGGTCCAGGTTATGAATCTGAAAACAACCTACGACTGTTCAACACGTTGATGTACTCGGCTACCGAACGGTTGAACATCACTAGCCCATACTTTGTGCCTGATGATTCGCTGCTTTATGCCATCACCACCGCCGCGCAACGTGGGTTGGAAGTGAACTTGTATGTCTGCGAAAAGGGAGACCAGTTCCTAGTCCACCACGCGCAACAGTCTTACTACCAGCAACTATTGCAGGCCGGGGTCCGGATCTACCGTTACCCGGCGCCGATGGTGCTGCACACCAAGTGCTTCACCGCTGATGACGATGTTGCGGTGGTTGGTTCATCAAATATGGATATGCGTTCATTTAGTTTGAACATGGAAATCTCAGTGATGATGCTTGGCCCGGAAATGGTGAACGCGGTCAATGAAGTTCAAGATCAATACCGTGAGATCTCTTCGGAGCTGACCTTAAGCGAGTGGCGTCGCCGTCCGCGCTTACAGCGCTGGATCGATAACGTCTGCCGGTTGAGTGCAACCTTGCAATAGCGAACGCTTAAGGACGCAACGGGAAGTGTGCGCCTAATGCGCGCAGCACGCCCACAGACTTGGTGATCACTTCCTCCCATTCCTCGTGAGGTTGTGAATCCGCGGTAATTGCACCGCCTAAGCCAAGGCTCAAATCCCAACCGCCGCCTGCAATCCGGTCACAGACCAAGGTGCGGATCACCACCGAAAAATCTGCTGAGCCGTTGTAACCGAGGTATCCCACGGAGCCGGAGTAGAGGCCCCGCGGGCGTTGGCCTTCAAGGTTGTCTAAGATTTCCATGCTCGAAAGCTTGGGTGCGCCGGTCATTGAGCCCGGGGGAAATGCTTCGCGTAAAGCCAAGGCTGCATCACGCCGGTCTCGAAGCGTGGCATCAATGGTGGACACCATTTGATGTACCGTCGAATACGTTTCCACCGCGCATAGCCGTTTGACCTCTACCGAACCGGGAATCGCATAATGCGAAAGGTCGTTGCGCAATAGGTCAACGATCATAATGTTTTCGGCACGGTCTTTGGGATGTGTGGCAAGGTCATGAGCCAAAGCAAAATCTTCGTCTTCGTCCCGGCCACGTGGACGGGTCCCCTTGATTGGCTCGGCGCGAAGGTGGCCGGAGGAATCTAAACTTAAGAATCTTTCCGGAGAGATACTTGCAACTTCCAGTGTGTCCATGCGCAGGTAGTGGGCGAAGGGCGCCGGGCTGGACTCGCGCATTGCACAGTACGCCTCAAAGGGTGAAAATTCTGGCGTCTGTGCCGTCAAAACCGTAGTGAGGCAGGCTTCGTAGGTGTTGCCCTCAAAAATTTGTTGTTGCACCGCCCGGACTTTTTGCTGGTATCCGCTGGCCGAATCGGCGCATTCGAAGCTCAACGGAGGTAAGGGTACACAGTGCCGGGAGCCAGCGGTGTCCAGGGCATTGATCAGCTCTCGGAGCTCTGGTACTCGAAGGGTTGGGCAATGCAGCATTAAGCGATTCAAGCGGTGGTCCACCACTAGGACGGTGTCCGGGCAAAAGAACTGAGCATCGGGGCGAATGGTGGCGTCACTAAGCTGGACGCTGCGATCTTTCGCTCCCACTTCGCGGTTGAGTTCATAGCCTAGATAGCCCACCCATTGAGGCATCGGATAATCACCGCCGACATCTGCGTGCTGGGGCCAGAGGTGATGCAGGGCAGTAAAGAACTGCTCATTAAGACGCACGGTGCTGCCGCCAACGGACACGGTGGTTCCGGAGGCATCATTGGTGAGTGTGGCCGCTGCCGGATCCAGTGCCAGGGCGAGCACAGAGTACCTATTACGATCTAAAGGATCAGTGAGTTTATGGCTCGTTGACTCCAACAACGCGGCTTTTGGCAGTCCTTGGGCTAGCGACTCGAATAAAGCAGCCACATCCTGCGGAGCCTTAAAAGTTTGTTGTAGCTCAGGTGCCTGTACCGCTTCTTCACGCGGCAGCAATTGTTGTAATTTTTCGGGAAGGAAGTGGTGCACTGTGCGCAGTTGATGGGCCGGAGTTTGTTCGGCGGCACCGTCCAAGATGATGGTGGCGTAGGTCTTCGGGGCTTCTGCCTGCAGATATGCAGCCTCTTGGTCAGCCCATCGTGCCCAGTAAGGGCGATATGTTTCGCCGTCACGGGCCAGCGCGCGTTCGCGGCGCAACACGGCAGGGGCCTCAAGCCAGATACTCACGTCGAGGTGTTCACGTGCGGCGGCGCCGGCGGCGCCGACTCCCTCAACAATGACCACTAGACCAGGGGTAAAGGAGGTGAGGGCGCCGAATTGGTTAGTCTCCCAGTCCCAGCTGTGCCAGGAAACTTCGTGGCCCGCTGCCAAATCTGGCAATAGCTTGGAGTAGAGGTCTCGGGCCTGTCCCAATCCATCCCATCCGGGATAAAGATCTTCTAGGTGCAGCACACTAACGGTTTCCTCGGCACCCAGCAGGGTCGCCAAAGCCGCAGCAAATCGTGTTTTGCCCGCGCCGGAACGGCCGTCGAGGGCAATAATATATGGTCTATCGGTTTCCACGAGAGGCGATGTTACTCCGCACATAATCAACGAGGGCTGGCAGGCTGGCAGAAACCATCTTCCAGGTTTCTCTAAAATCTCCGGCATCTCCATACCAAGGGTCATAGACTCCTTGGGTTTCATGAGGTTCGTTAGCCACGGCCGGGTCAAAGGACCGGAACATGCGCAGTTGTGGACGTTCGTTCTGATCTATCTCTGCTAAGTGCGGAACGAGAAATTCGAAGTGGTCGGTATCCATGGCTAGCACTAGATCAACTTGACCAAGCTCATTTTGGGCAATTTGCGTGGCAACGTGTTCCGAAGCGTCAATTCCGTGAGCACGCAACGTGTTCGCGGCACGTGGATCGATCCCGTTGCCGACCTCACCGTCGGTGGTTGCCCTGGAGAAGAGCTCAACCTCTAAGATTCCTGCATCAGCGAGGGCGCCTTTGAGCATGTACTCGGCCATCGGCGAGCGGCAGATATTCCCTGTGCACACGATCATTATCCGGAACATGTCCTCAGTCTAGACACAAGTCGGGCCAACCTTCGAGAGCTACGCGCCCGATTTAAGACTACAAAAAGGCCACGATTTAGTTTAGGTCTGTGAACGAGTGCAGAAATCGGTTTGTCATCTGGTTTATGCGCTGTTCAATCTGCCCTGCGACAAGTGCGGTATTCGTCTAGAAGATGCTCGGCGCGCAACTTTGAAAGCACCAAGCGCAATGGATGATTTAGTGCATGAGGAGCAAAAGTGCGGCGACAAAAATAAAGAGTGTGCCGAAGACTAAATTCAAGATCTTAGCGCCACGCACCGTGGTGGTGAAACGCTGGAAGCTGCGTGCGGTGGCGGCAAAGAAAAACCACATGACGAGAATATCGACCACAATGATCGTACCGATATAGATGGCATACTGCGGGGCCAGTGGTTGGCCCGGTTGGATAAACTGTGGGGTGAAGGCCAGGAAAAACACGATGGCCTTGGGGTTCAGCAGGTTCACCAGAATTCCCCTGCGCACCATTGCCCAGCGGCCCGAGACGCGGGTTTGGGTCGTTGACTCTGAACTGACATCGGGTTTGGAAAGAATCATCCGAACGCCCAAATACACCAGATAGGCTGCGCCTGCGTAGCGCACGGCTGCAAAGATTGCCGGCGAACTGGCGACCAATATTCCCACTCCGGCGGCAACGATGATCACGTGAATGAGCAATGCGATCTGTTGGCCGATAATTCCCCAGATAGCTCCGCGGAAGCCAAGTCGCATGGCGTTGGTCATGGTGTTGATTGCCCCAGCGCCGGGGGTGAAGCTGATGATGATGGAGGCGCCGAGCAGGGAGATCCAAAGTGCAAGTGTCACCAGATTAGCTTAGGCGTTCGGTGTACTACTTTGAGACTTAGTATCGTGCTGTGACGCGGCGTCGACTATCGCACTGTCGACACCTTCGATAATCCGGCCCATAAAATCCGTAATCAGGGCAATCTGTTCAGCGTCGTAATGAGCTATGGCATCAAGCATGTTTTTGCCCAAGGGCATGAACATTTCTCGTCCGCCGGTTCGTGCCTTGTCGGTTAGCGCAATTCGCACCACACGGCGATCCTTATCGGTACGTTGGCGCTCAATGAACCCGATCTTTTCTAAGCGGTCAAGCATGGCGGTGGTCGCAGGCGAACTCAAATGCAGCTCGTGGCTCAGATCCCGAGGTGAGGGTGGGGTGCCTTGTTGCTGGTATTTCATGATGATTGACAGTGCATTCATGTCGGTGCGGTGAGTTCCGTGCAGGGCCCCGGTGGACTCAACGTATCTGTCGCTTGCGTGCGCAAATTCGCGCAGAAGTGCCACGAGCTGATGGGAGGGGTTATTGCTCATAAAAGTTATTGTATATGTAATAGAGTCATTCGATCATAGAGATACTTTCCTGATAAGCTAAATGCGTCGTTAGCTTTCGACTCCCCACTATCTCATCGAGAAAAAGGATTGACCCGTGTCTCACGTGACAAAGCCGCACCGGCCCTCGAAGTTTAAGGGTGCGGGTATTCGAGTAATCGTGTACTCGCTGTTGGTGTTGATCTGGATAGCGATTGCTGGTGTAGGCGGTCCCACCTTCGGCAAACTTTCCGAAGTGCAGACCAATGACCAGGCAGCTTTTCTTCCCGCGACCGCAGAAGCGACCAAAGCGCTGGAATGGCAGAGCAAATTCCGTAGCTCTGACGCAGTCCCTGCAGTGGTGCTGTTTACCAGCGAGAATCAGCTTGACGCTGCTGCGGGGGAACAGTTAGCCAAGGGGTTTGCCGATTATGAATACCTCGATGGGGAGGTCACCGGACCATTCATTTCCGAAGACAAGCGGGCACTGGAACTTCTGGTTCCCGTCAGTGGTGAAGTCAAAGCAAATGTGGGCGTCGAAGAATTACGTAACCTGACCGCACAGCTGACCCCCGAGGGCGCTACCGCCTATGTCACCGGGCCGGCGGGTTTTGCCGCCGACCTGACCGAGGCTTTTGGCGGTATCGACGGGGTGCTACTCGGTGTGGCACTCGTTGCGGTACTGGTCATTTTGCTGTTGGTTTATCGTTCGCTGCTACTGCCGTTCACGGTATTACTCACCTCAGTGGTTGCCCTGTGTGCGGCCATCGTGACCGTCTACTATATGGCTGATGCTGGTTGGATCCGGTTGGATGGGCAATCTCAGGGCATTTTGTCTATCCTGGTCATCGGCGCCGCCACGGATTATTCCTTGCTGTTCGTTGCACGCCATAAGGAAGCCTTGTCCGAAGGACTGGACAAGTTCCAGGCAGTGTCCAAGGCTTGGCGCAGGTCCTTTGAACCGATCGTCGCCTCGGGTGGCACCGTGACCGTTGGCCTGCTGTGTCTGCTCTTCTCGGATCTGAACTCCAATAAAGCATTGGGCCCGATTGGTGCCAGTGGCATTATTTTCTCCATTATTGCCGCCCTAACATTCCTTCCTGCGGCGCTGGGTTTACTCGGACGTGCCGCCTACTGGCCATTTCCGCCGAGGGTCGCAGACCAAGGTGGGCATGCGGCAGTCAAGGAAGGTCTCTGGGGGCGTATCGCGAACTTCGTCGCGGCGCATCCTCGTCCCATCTGGATCTTCACGATCATCCTGCTGGCGGTAGGCGCCTTGGGAGTGACTGGGCTCAAAGCCCATGGAGTGCCGCAAAGTGAACTAGTTATCGGTGGTTCTGAATCCCGTGACGGACAAATTGCCTTAGGTGAGCACTTTCCTGGAGGATCTGGCTCGCCAGCAGTCGCGGTAGTCAACGAGGCTGACGCGGCCACCGTGCTGGAAGACGTCCTAGATGTCACCGGGGTGGATTCTGCTTATCTGCAAGCCGAAGATGGTGGACCGGCAATGGCACAACGCGGCGCAGCGCCGCAGGTGGTCGAAGGTCGTAGCCTGATCTCCATCACCTTGAGTGACGCTGCCGACTCGGACGCTGCCAAGGACACGATCGTTGCACTTCGCGATGCGGTCCACGCGACCGACGCGGAAGCACTAATCGGTGGCACTACGGCGACGCAACTGGATACCGCCGATACGGCACTTGCCGACTTGGCCAAGATCATCCCGTTGACGCTGGGCGCCATTCTGATCATTCTGATGCTGTTACTGCGTTCGGTGCTGGCTCCGGTGCTGCTGATCCTGAGCACCGTGCTTTCCTATGGGACGGCCATGGGCGTCAGCGCACTGGTATTCAACAACGTATTCAAGTTCTCGGGGGCTGATCCGGCCGTACCGTTGTTTGGTTTTGTCTTCTTGGTAGCACTGGGGGTGGACTACAACATCTTCTTGATGACCAGGGTGCGCGAAGAATCGTTGAAGCATGGAACGCGTGAGGGTATGCGTCGTGGCTTGAAGGTTACCGGCGGAGTCATTACCTCGGCAGGTGTGGTGCTGGCAGCAACCTTTGCAGCTTTAGGCGTTGTTCCAATCATGTTCTTGGCGCAGCTTGGGTTCATCGTTGCCTTTGGCGTGCTGCTCGATACATTCATCGTCAGAAGCCTTTTGGTCCCTGCTCTGGTGGAGGAAATTGGACCGAAGGTCTGGTGGCCTTCGAAGCTGGCCAAAGAGCCCGAAGAGACTAAAGAATCTGATTTAGTGTCTGAGATCTCCTGATTTTAGTCGATCTGACGGACTCCGGTACTGCCGGAGTCCGTCATTGGCCTGTAGAATAAAACTGTGCGCACTTCTTAGTGATTCGGTGATTCTCCCGAAAAACTCGGTGCGCATTCGTCGACAGTTTAGATTTCCCCCTTCCGAAGATCTTCACCAGCTGGTGTCTTTTCTTTGCATAGTTGCGGACTTCCTCCTGGCTCGGCGAAACCAAACGCCAAAACCGGCGTGCGAATCAGAGAGAAAGTTTGAGCATGACTGCAACTTTTAGCGCCCTCGGCGTGCCCGAAAACATTGTCAACGTCCTAGCTGACCTTGGCATTGAATCGGCTTTCCCAATTCAGGAAGCCACCCTTCCCTCCACTCTTGCCGGCGGCGACGTCTTGGGCCGTGGACAGACCGGCTCGGGTAAAACCCTTGCCTTCTCCATTCCAATGGTGGCCCGACTGGCTCAGCGTCCACAGCGTCGCAAGGCACGTTTCCCTCGCGCACTGATCATGGCTCCGACCCGCGAATTGGCGACTCAGATCGCCAAGGCCGTGGATCCGCTAGCCGCAGCCTCGGGTTTGCGCACCACCGTAATCTACGGTGGCGTCGCCCAGAGCCGCCAGGAAAAGGCCATGAACGAAGGCGTTGACATTGTCATCGCTTGCCCGGGTCGTCTCGATGACTTGATCAAGCAGAAGGTCGTTGACCTGTCCCAGCTTGAAATCTCGATTCTGGACGAGGCCGACCACATGGCAGATATGGGCTTCTTGCCTGTAGTTCGCCGCATCATGGACCGCATGCCAACCGGCATCCAGCACATGCTCTTCTCGGCCACCTTGGACAACGGTGTGGACAAGGTTGTTAAGCGTTACCTGAGCAACCCAACCATTCACTCGGTTGATGCTCCGGAAGCCGCAGTGAACACCATGGAACACCACGTCTTCGTGATTCCAGCCGATGACAAGAAGGAACTGATCCGCATTTTGGCTCAGGGCACCGGTCGTCGCATCATGTTCATGCGCACCAAGCACCACGCCAAGAAGATGGCAATCGCCCTGTCTAAGGCAGGCGTCCCATCGGTAGACCTACACGGCAACCTGTCGCAGAACGCTCGTGACCGAAACCTAGCTGCCTTCTCCTCGGGTGAGGCTAAGGTTCTTGTTGCCACCGACGTTGCTGCTCGCGGCGTTCACGTTGACGGCGTGGAACTTGTTGTACACGTTGATCCACCGGCAGAACACAAGGCATACACTCACCGCTCGGGCCGTACCGCCCGTGCAGGCTCCAGTGGCACCGTAGTCACCATTTGCACCCCTGATCAGCAGGGCGACGTATCCACCTTGCTTCGCCAGGCTGGTTTGAAGGTTCCTTTTGAGAAGGTCAACCTGAACTCCGCAGTCGTGGCAGATGTTGTCGGCGAAGTGGCCGCACCGGTTGCTTATGTTGCTCCGGCACAGCCAAAGGCTTCGCCACGCAAGCGCACCAGCGCTGGCGCCGGTAACGGTTCTTCGCGTGGTGGCAACGGCGGTAATGGTGCTCGCGGTGGCCGTCCAGGTCGCGGCGCTCGTTCCGAAGACGAAGGCCAGCAGAGCTCGAACCGTCGTCCAGCTCGCGGCGGCTCGGCCAACGCGGAACGTCCAGCACGTGGCGGACATTCGGCTAACGCCGAGCGCCCATCGCGCGGCGGGCACAACGCTAACGCGGAACGTCCAAGTGGTGGCAACCGTGCTCCACGTCAGGGTGGACGCGGCGACTCAGCTGGCGCACCAGCTGGCGGCGGTCGTTCACGCGGCCCACGTCGCGCGTCGAGCCCGGCAACTCGCAGTCGCTAAACTGTAACGAATATCTTTTAGGAAGGTCCCCCTCGTCTGTTCTTATGAACTGGTCCCCGAAAGTT
>NZ_NRGT01000030.1:0-4930 GCF_002332285.1 Glutamicibacter sp. BW77
TGGCATGCCAGGAACGACCGTCGGGCAGCACAAACAGCGTGCACCAATCTGGAGAAATCCTATGGGCTGGAGGCCGCGCCACGACGGCGTGAACAGGCGAAGCAGCCAGTGCTGGTGGATCGGGAAAACGCCCGGTTTAAAGCTCAGCTGGTTGCAGCGCAACGTGCTCAGAAAGAACGAGAGGCACAGGAAGCGGCAGAGAAAGCTGCACAGCGTGCGAAATGGCGTGATGCCAGCTTCCCGAACCCGCCAACGACCCGAAGCCCGGTTGTATCACCTAAGAAAATTACGCGGCCACATGTCCCATCACAATCTGAACGCTCAAAGGACGTTGGCTATGAAAGATAGCGATAAGAGCGCGCTTTCATAGCCAACGGACACTTAGTTACGGCGATTATCGCGATCTAGCCAAGGAATAAAACGGCCTTTGTTGCCAGCTGCGATGAGATAGGTAAAGCATAAGATTGCGCCGAGGTGAAGAAGGCCTATCCACAGTCCGCTGGTTTGGAAGGTAGCAGGAAGTTGTGAAAGGCCCAAGAGAGCAAGGACGAGATAGAAGTAGTCGCTAGGAATAGCTTTCGGCTTACGTTTATTTTGCGACGTTGGGGTAGCTTCAGTAGCCATTGAGAGCTTCTTTCCAGATTAAGAGAAACAGTTTTGCTTGATATCGTTAATGCCAATAAGCTCGGCGAACAGGCCACCAGCTGCAGCTATAGCTGCATTTCGCTTCGCGGCCGCGCCCTTTTTGCTGTGGTACGCACGCCATATGATATTTACGCCCTTTTTGGCGGATCCAAATCGCTTGACTAACTTATACCCAATTTTTGCAGCAGCTCCCCAAGGCATTAGATTGGCACCCACTGTAGCGGCACATACAGTCCAACCCCAGACCGTATTGGGGTCTGCTACGACGGGAAAAGCAGTGGACTCGTCGAACTCTACAGTTTGGGTTAGTACCCCGTTTGACAAGCTAAAACTAGTTTCTAACTGTTGCCCGTTAGCGTCATAAGCCCATGGCTTGGTTATGCCTCCAACATACTCGCCCTCATCATTGATGAAGCTTACTGAGCCGTCCTCTTCTAGCTGACTCACGGATCCGGATGGGGCTTCAAAGGGAAATTTATAGGTGTGAGAGGCCTCAGCAGATTCAATTGAAATCAGAGTCTGCGAACCATTCGGTGTCTCAAAACTTGAGATCGAAGCCTCTTTCGTTTCAGTCGTTAGAGCAGGCTCTGTGACATGCTCAATCAGACTTTTTGGCACTCCCACTAGATCTGGAGTTGTCAGTTCTGAGGGTTTTCCCGGCAAAGTAAGGCTCATAGAAGCGTTGCCTTCAAAAACTTCGATTGAGGACTGATCAACGATGAGTTTGTCAGATGAATATTCTTCTAGTTCGAGGGGTGCTGGTTCCGCAGCTGAAGCCATGTTAGCGCCAAGGAGGGACAGAGAAAGGCAAAGACCTCCAATGCCTACTAGTTTGGTACCTCGGATGAGAGTGAGAGTTGCGCGCATAGTTCTCCGAAAATTGACAGATTGAGCCCTTGAAAACTTAGGGCATCTTTCCTAACGTCGTCGATCTTATTCGACGCATTCGAGAAAAAACAGTTTGTTGGATTAAAAATCCAGAATATTTGAAGTTGCGGATATAGAACCCTAAGCGCAAAGGGCCCCCTTTATGAACGGGGTCCCTTACTAGCTGCTAAGTCCTTTTCCATCGTTTCCAGAATGGAACTGGGGGTAGGTCAGACTGTAGGTCATGACCTAGGTCAGTTGCCTCGCCTGACCTAGGTCGTTGACCTAGGTCATTTTGGGATGCTTGATGCTCTTTGGGTGGCTCGATCATTCGCATTGCGAGCTTCAACGATTCGACGTGTTCCCCTCGTTCTTTGAGCAAGATTTCAAGGTTTTCGCGCTTTGTGCGTTCTAGTTTAAGCTCTTGCTCAAGCTCACTGATACGGTTCAGTAGCTCTTCTGACCTAGGTCGTTGACCTAGGTCATTTTTATTTGGCCTAGGCCAATGACCTAGGCCATTTTCTGAGTGATCTAGGTCAGTTTTCTGCTCGGGTGGAGCAGGTTTTCCTGGTTTCAAGCCAGCCAAGACAAGGTCTTGGACTGGGATCGTCCATGCGCCGCCAGCACCTTGAACTGCGTTGGGGAATTTGCCTTCGCGTAACCGCCGTTTGATGGTTGAGGGCGAAACCCCGCATTCTTGGGCGGCACGATTAATCGTCCAGGAAGGGCGCATACTCTGGGCCAACTAAGCAGCCTGATCTTTTTGGAGAGCATAGTGAACAGCGCTAACTGCTATGCCAACCTCTTTTGAGATTGCCCTCATGGAGAGTCCAGCAGCACGCAGCTCTTTAATGCGCTCATGGCGTTGGGCAGCCCGTTGTAAATAGACTTCACGAGGTTCGGCAGTCCAAGCACGAATTGTTCGCTCTGAGAGCCCTGTCTTTTCAGCGAGTTCGCGTGCTGTTCTTCCCTGACGGGGAACACGTTCAAGACTCATTGAGTGCCTCCAAGATTATTGCCTGTGTTGTTTGTGCCCGCGCTTGGGATTCACGACGACTCTTGCCGCTTGAGATCCCACCTTTTCGACCTCTTGCAGCTTGGATGTTTATGAAGTTGGCTTCGTAGGTAACAGCTCCGTCGCGCCACATGCGTGATTGCGTGACGATCCAACGATGGATCGACTTCGCAATCTGGTGAGCTTCATTGCGGGGTAAAGGTTCAGAGAACTGTGAATTTAGATGATGGACCTGATTGTTGATTGCTGTCCATAGTCCCTGTACGTCACCGAAGTGGTGACGGATTTCGCGGTAGGCCCAGGTACGTGCGGTTTCAAAAATTGAGCAGTTGCGTCCTAGCCCTACGGGGTTTTTGCGCCGAGTCTTGGCCCAGCCAACAGATGGCATGAAGCCAGCAGTACTGAGATGCTCGTCGAGCTCGTTGAGAGTGTAGAGCTTGTCCGTATACCAGGAAGCATTCCAGCTCTCGTGGGTGGGGTTCTTGGTAATGAGTCCGCTGTAGCCTTGATCGCCATCTACAGAGCGTCTCAGGGCTTCTGTAACTGCTGCGGCATAGGCCAGGGGCTTACGTCGGGCGTATTCGGTGCGGGTGACGGGTTCTCTGAGTGCCCAGACGGCATGGGCATGACCATTGTCTGGATTCTCTACTACTGCGTTAGGCAGCCATGCAGCGCGGTCCCAAAGCGCGCGGAGGAGTGCATCTTCGTGGTCTATATCGACTACGAGAAGATTCGACATCGCTCGCGGATTAGTTTCGACGTACCGTTTACCCAGTGCTTTAGGCCGGGTGTGGCGGTAGATGCCTGTACTTAGATCATCAGAGGCCAAAGGCCGTAGAGGCAGCCACAGCTGCTCCCAAACTGAGCTGGGCGTATTAGTCTCGACGGTCATAGAGACAGCCTTTCACCCCTGCGTTCAAAAGAAGTGCATTTCGCTTCGGCGTGTTCTAAGTAGGCATCTGAAGCCAAGTCAGATGTTTCTGCAGTCCGAGCGCTGAGCGCAGCGAAGTCCGTTTGGTCTTCTTTCGGAGTCTCCGTTCACGCACGGCCAACAGCTCTGCCCCTCCTTCCGCCTCGCACTGGCCTAACACGTGAACGGCTGAAGCCTCTCTACCTCCCTCTGGTTGCACTCCGCTCTCTGCGGCTCCGGTATATCTACGCTCAGCCGTGCCTATGGGAGCGTGAGCCCCACGATTCTCACCGCTTGCGTCTAGCGCCCAAGGCACGCTTCGCAGGTGCCCTGAAATCAACCTCCGCTTCGCTGCGGTTGATGGGCCGGCCCCGCGCCCTCCGCGTGTGCACTTGAGGGTCGTCGGTCCCGTGTCCGGCCCCCTGTTTGCGCGCGGCATTATCCTCCACGGTCGGACGCACGCAAACAGATGCAAGGTATGATTATCCGTAACGGAAAACTGTCGTACCGCTCGTGCCTCGCTGACAGTTTTCGTTCCGGCTTATCGCCCCTTGCTCCTGCGGAGGGCTTGTTCTCGACCGCTTCGCGGTCTTCGGAAGGACGGTTGTTATGGCGTTGTTTTCTCGGAAGAAAGCACCCCCAGCTTCACCGCCTAACCCGTTCGTACGCACGCCGGAGCAGGAAGCTGCTTGGCGGGAACGGGAAGCCGCGGAGGCTGCTGCGGCCGAGGCGGCGCGGGTGGTTTATGTGCCGCGCAAGGGTGGACGGCCGACGGTGGAGAACCCGCGCACGAAGCGTGTTTCCCTGTCCTTGTCGGACCAGGAGTATGAGTTGCTGGTTGCTGCGGCTGAGGGCCGGCGGGTGTCGGTGTGGGCTCGGGAACGACTGCTCGAGTCACTGAACACGGACCCCACCCCGGGCGCTGGGGCAGAGGTGGCACGGATGCGTGCAGATCTGGGGCGGGCTGGCTCAAACCTGAACCAGTTAGTGCGTGCGGTGAACTCAGGGCAGACCGTGCCCAGTGCTGAGCTGCTGGACGCGGTGCAGGCGACGCGTGAGGAATTGGCGCGGGTGCGCGGTGAGCTGCCGTGATCGCGAAAATCACGCGGGGTAAGAATCCTGGGGACATTGGCGCATATTTGCACGGGCCGGGCAAAGCGAACGAACACACCTACACGGTTGCTGGACAGCGCGTTTCTGGCGGTGTGGTGGTTGGGTCAAATATCGGCGCCGAGGGGCAGACTCATCCGCGGTGGTGGGCGGGCGAACTGCGGAAGGCATTGAATACGCGTCCGGAGATTAAGAACCCCGTCTGGCACGCCTCCCTACGCAACACCAAAGGCGATCGGACACTCACGAACGAGCATTGGGCTGATATTGGGCAGTCGTTCGCTGAGGACATGGGGTATGCGGAGCATCCGTGGGTGATGGTGCGTCACGGGGATGACCACGTGCATATCGTGGTTTCTCGCGTTAGCGATGTGGGCGAGGTG